>JBBTKD010000107.1:0-9452 GCA_038059105.1 Actinomycetota bacterium
GATCAGCCCGGAATCCCGCCCGATGTGCCCGAGATCCTGCTCGAGACCGCCCAGTCGTCGTCGCGTCTCGTCATCGCTCCCGTCTATCGGTATGAGCGGTCCAATCCACTGCTCTTCCGGCGCCAGTTGTGGGAGCGGCTGATGACGCTCGAGGGTGATCAGGGGGCGGCTGCGTTGCTCAAGGCTCATCCCGATTGGGTGGAGGACGTGAGGGTCGATCACCTCCCGCCGAAGGACATCGACACGATCGACGACGTCGCGGACCTCGGTGCGAGTGGTGGACGTTCCGGCACCGGGACGGTTCCGGCGGGTTAGTCTGCGCCGTGTGCGCCGCTGGGGCGGCGACATCATCGGCGAGTACGCGAAAGGACCGTATGCCCTCCATTGACGCCATCGAGGGGATCAGCCCGACCCTTGCCACCAAACTTCGCAAGGCGAGGGTCCGCACTACCGAGGCGCTGCTCAAGAAGGGAGCGACTCGTCCACTCCGCAAGCGTTTGGCAACAGCGACCGGTCTCACGGAGGATCAGATTCTGGAGTGGGTCAACCGCGCCGACATGATGAGGGTGAAGGGAATCGGCTCGGAGTACTCAGACCTGCTCAAGGCTGCCGGAGTCGACACCGTGAAGGAACTCAAGACACGCAAGGCCACCCTATTGCACGCCAAGCTTGTCGAGATCAACACCCAGAAACGCCTCGTGCGCAGGCTTCCGACGGAGGCGATGGTGCAATCGTGGACCGCATCGGCCGCAAAGCTCGAAGCGGTGGTGAAGTAGTAGAAGTCATCAGTCTTCAGTCTTCAGTCCTCAGCAAGAATCGCTAGCGGTGATCGAGCAGATCTGTCGTCCGTCTGGCTGATGACTGATGACTGATGACTGAAGACTGATGACTGAAGAGGGGCCCGCAGAGCGGACCCCTCTTCTTTCGCATCACCGGCGAAGACTCAGGCGCCGGCCTTATCGGCCGTTCCCGTCTTCGCAGTAGCGGTGGCCTTCTTGACGGCAGCCCTCTTGGCCTCCGTCACACCTTCGGTCGAAACGGCCTTGTCTGCCTTGTCCGGCTTGAAGGTCGCCCGCCAATTGGCGAGGACGTCCTCGAGTTGGTCGCGCAACTTCTCGACCCGTCCCTGGAGGTTGTCGAAGTCGACCTTCTCCTTGATGTCCTCAACCACCTTGCCGTGGCGCAGGTCGGCGGTGACGCGCTCGCCTTCGGTGACCCACTTCTCGAACTCACGGCGGGCGTCATGACGCCACTTGCCGGAGAGCTCTCCGATGCGCTTGCCCGCAACAACGGGAGCGCCCATCACGGCGTACGCCGCCTTCTTGGTGGCAGCGCCGATGGCGCCAGCCGCCTTTTCCACGGTTTCCGGCTTGTCGGTCATGGTTTCCACTTTCATTCCTCTTCCGAGGCCTCGACGAAGCTCTTGTAGATCTCCGCCATGGCCTGCTTCTGCCGTTCTGTCAATGTGGTGTCGTTCGAAATTGCTTCCATCACTTCTGGATGGGGGGCGCCGTCCAGGAGCCCCGCCCTCTCGTAGAGGGTCTCCGCTGAGATCGAGAGGCTTGCGGCGATCGCTTTGAGAATCCGGGCCGAGGGCTTTCGCAGCCCCCGCTCGATCTGACTCAAGTAGGGGTTGGAGATCCCCGCCCGTTCGGCGAGCTTGCGCAATGAGATTGCGCTGCGCTCACGCTGCTGGCGGATGAACTCCCCGACCTCTGACACTCGATGTTTCATCGTGCTAGCAGGATACCACAAAAGTGCTAGCAAAAGTTAGCGGTAGTGAAAGGGACCCCATAGACCCACCGCTATCGTCGCCGAGCGGAGAGGAGGCCGGTGGCCAGGCAGGACGACTCGACGATCATCGTCATGCGGCGTGATGCCACGAAGGCGGACGTCGAACACGTTGTCGAACGACTGCGCGACATCGGGGCTGAGGCACACGTTTCCGAGGGTCAACTCCGCACCGTCATCGGCGCCGTCGGCGACAGAGCTGCCATCCAGCAGCTTCCCTGGGAGGCGTTCCCCGGTGTCGAGCGGGCCGTTCCCGTCCTCAAGGCGTACAAGTTCGTCAGCCGGGACTTCCAGACCACCGATTCCGTCGTCGTGGTCGGGGGAGTGGCGGTTGGCGGCGGTCCGGTCACGGTGATCGCAGGCCCGTGTGCGGTAGAGAACCGTGACCAACTGTTCTCGGCGGCTGCCGCCGTGCAGAAGGCGGGTGCACGGATCTTGCGCGGCGATGCTTTCAAGCCTCGGACGTCTCCCTATGCCTTTCAGGGTCTGGGAGAGAAAGGTCTGCAGTTGCTCGCCGAGGCACGCGAGGAGTTCGGGATGCCGTTCGTCGCCGAGGTGCTGGATCCGCGTGACATCGATCTCGTTTCCTCCTACGCCGACCTCGTTCGTATCGGTGCTCGCAACATGGCGAACTTCACGCTCCTCGCCGAGGTAGGACGTCAACCGAAGCCGGTGATGCTGAAGCGAGGCCTCACCGCAACGATCGAGGAGTGGCTCAATGCCGCCGAGTACATCTACAAGGAGGGCAACCACCAGGTCATCCTCTGCGAGCGCGGCATCCGGACCTTCGAGCAGCAGACCCGCAACACCCTCGACATCTCGGCGGTGCCCGTCGTCAAGGGGTTATCCCACCTCCCGATCATCGTCGACCCCTCGCACTCGGGGGGACGCCGGGCGTTGGTGGCGCCGTTGACCCGCGCCGCTGTCGCCGTTGGCGCCGATGGTGTGATGATCGATGTGCACCCGTCCCCCGAGACCGCCCAGGTCGATGGTGAACAGGCGCTGCTCCCCGGCGAGTTCGCCACCCTCATGGACGAAGTCCGAGCAGTGGCAGGAGCGCTGGGGCGAACGGTCTAAGAGGTCGCCGGTTGCCGGTTGCCGGTTGCCGGTTGTGAGTCGCCGGTTGCCGGTTGCCGGTCGCTCAAGTCATCAGTCGTCAGTCATCAGTCATCAGTCAGAAACGAAGGCGACAAGTTCTGATCTGGCTGAGGACTGAAGACTGAGGACTAAAGCTCAATCGCGATACACCAAGCCCCCGCGATGACCACTAACGCGGGGTTTACTCTTACCCGATGCGCGTGATCATCGATGGTGTGCCGCACGACGAACACACGGCGTCGGTTTCCGTACTCGACTGGGCGGTTCTACGCGGGTTTGGAGTCTTCGAAGTCGTGCGCTCGTACGGCGGCGCCCTGTTTCGTCTCGACAGCCATCTCGATCGACTCGAGCACAGCGCCCGGGCTCTGACGATTGCCGTGCCCGATCGCGACGCCATCGCCGCTGACATGCGTCGCGTCGCCGTTGCCGGAGGTGACGGACAGGTGAGGCTGGTTTTGACCGGAGGTGGCCGTGACGCCTCGGTAGATGCGCCGCCGCACACGATCGTGTTGTGGGAGCCGCTGCCGTTCGTACCGGATCGAATGAGCGTGGTGCCCGTCGTTGCGCCGTGGCATCCCGCAACAGACGTCGGGGACTTCGCGGGCGTCAAGTGGACCTCCTACGCCCCCAACATGGCAACCACCGACAGAGCACGGCGCGCCGGTTTCGACGACGCCATCCTGGTTTCTACAGACGGGATCGTCCTCGAAGGCCCCACCTTCACCTGCGCCTGGGTGTCGGAGGGTCGAGTGGAGACACCTTCTCTCGACCTCGGGATCCTGCCTTCGATCACCCGCGACGTGGTCCTCGAGTGTTGCTCCCGGCTCGGCATCCCGGTCGACGAAGGTCGGTACCCGCTCGCCAGGGTGACCTCTGCCGACGAGGTCTGGGCTCTGTCGACGCTGAAGCAGGTGGTTCCGGTCGAGCGAGTGGGGGAGAGCCGAATCACAGGCGGACCCATCGCTGCCCGGGTGGCGGCGACCTTCGTCACGATCGTTCGGGAGGAGACAACCCGGTGACACCGGGGTTCCGGCTCCTGCCCACGCCCTCGTAGACTGGCGGTCTTCTCGGTGAGGAAGAGGTCACATGGAGATTCGAGCGCGGTCAGTACTCGACAATCCGAGCGCATCCGAGTTGCGGGACCTCTCGGCCGCCCAGCCTTCGGCGCACCCCACCGAGTATGGGAATCTCGACGTCATCACGACGGTGACCGCTCGTTCCAAGGGTTCGACCTTTATCGTCTCGGACGCAGCGCAGGAGCACACCGATCCGGTCATCTCGCGCGAGCGGTACAACGCACTGGCGAAAACCCAGGACGAGTTCATTGCCCAGCGCGACATGGTGGTGCTCGACGGGTACATCGGCGACCACCCGACCGCTCGCATGCGCGCCCGGCTGATCGTTGAGCGTTCCAACGCCAACCTCGCCGCAATGCAGCGCCTGCTCTACTTCCCGGCCGATGACTCTGCGGAACCCGAGCTCACAGTCGTGTACACCCCGAACCTTCCGGCTGCCGGATTCCCGGACGACAGGGGAATCCTCGTCGACCTCGACGCCGGCGTGACCCGGGTGTTCAACGCCGACTACTTCGGTGAGTCCAAGATGGGTGGACTGCGGATGTGGGATGCCGCCATGTACCGCCGAGGCGGCCTGGCGATGCACAGCGGCCTCAAACTCGTCGGACATGGCGACACGGCAAGGGTAGGACTGGTAGTGGGACTCTCCGGGACCGGCAAGACCACGACCACCTTTTCACGCGCCGGTGGAGGGTCACCGGTTCAGGACGACTACGTAGCGCTCTATCCCGGGGGAAAGGTCTACGGAACCGAGGCCGGAACCTTCGCAAAGGTCTATGGACTCACCCCCGATGCCGAGCCTGCGGTGTGGCACGGCGCCACCCAGCCCGGTTCCTACCTCGAGAATGTTGCCATCGATGCATCGGGCAAGCTCGATTGGTTCGACCGCTCCCATACCGAGAACAGCCGAGCCGTGATCGCCGCCGCCGACATTCCCGGATTCGTGGCGCCAGCCACGGTCGACATCGCCGACTTCATGCTCATCCTCAATCGCAACGCCAACATCATCCCGGCGGTGTCGCGCCTCACCAAGGACCAGGCAGCCGCCTACTTCATGCTGGGCGAGACGCAGGGAACGAGTGCCGGAGGCAAGGCCGAGGCTGGCAAATTCCTGCGGGTTCCCGGCACGAACCCGTTCTTTGCCTACCGCCACGAGTGGCAGGCCAACCGCCTAAGGGAGTTGCTCGACACCTGCGACCTCGATGTGTTCGTCCTCAACACGGGGAGGGTGGGTGGCGCGGACGGTGATGAGCAGTCTCGCAAGATCACCCCGGCAGTGTCGGCGGCGATCGTGGCCGCCATCGCCCACGGTGGCATCGAGTGGGTGACGGACCCCGACTTCGGATACCAGGTGGCGGCATCAGTGCCCGGGGTCGATGACGGCGAACTGCTCCAGCCGCGACTGCTCTATCAGCGCCAGCAGCGTGCGGTCGAGTACTCGGAGATCGTCGCGGCATTGCAACGCGACCGTCGGGAGCATCTCACTGGTTACCGCGACCTGCTGCCCGAGATCGCCGCCGCGGTGTGAGTGCGCTCGACGCAGTCGAGTTGGTTGACAGCCTCTATCGGCGTGCCGTCGAGTCTCCTACGTCGATCGATGAGTCCATGCTCGCCGAGTGGATGGAGGAAGCTCTCGAGTCGATCAGCCACGACCCGGTTCAGGTCAAGGCACTGCGACAAGCGGTGCGTCTTGCTCGCAAGATGGCGACGCGTTTCGAATTGGAGCCTCGCCGATTCCCTGACTGGCGCAACGGAGTCGATGAGGCCCTCGGGACGCGAGGCTGGGATCCCCAACTTGATCTGGTGCGCAATGAGCTGGCGTTGGCTCCGAGCGCTGTGGTGTTCGACGCAATGAAGGAACGACATCGCGCCGTCCACTTCTCGGAATGGATGGAGGGCGTCTCCTTCGAGGAGTGGCGAGCCGACCGCGAGAGCTAACCCTCGAGGATGGCGATCACGGTTTCCAGCGCTGCCTCGGCCCACATCCGGTACATCTCTCCCGACGGGTGGAGGCCATCGCTCGTGACCATGTTTGGTGCGGAGCGCGAGATCCCGGTGATGTCGACGAAGTGGGCACCTGCGGCAGCGGTCTCCTCGGCCGCCACCGCGTTGAAGGCGTCGATGTCGTCGGCGATGCGGGCTGTGTTGGCTCCGGAAGCAAACGGCGTGACTCCCCAGTCGGGGATCGAGAGCACGACGACCCGGTCCGGCTCGCCGTCGGCAAAGGCGATGGCTCTATCGAGGAGGTCTGCGAACTCGATGCGGTATTCATCGAGCGAGAGTCCGCGGTACTGGTTGTTGACTCCGATCAGCAATGTCACGAGGAGGTTTGCGCCGGTGGGGTCGGCGCGGTCGATGGCGGCATCCAGTTCCGCCGTCGTCCATCCGGTACGAGCGACGATCACCGGATCGGCAAGTTGGAGTCCTCGTTCACGGACCAACCCGACGAGTTGCACCGGCCATCGCTCGGAGGCGAGCACGCCCTCTCCGATCGTGTACGAGTCGCCGAGGGCGAGATAACCCGTCGGGAGCGTCGTGGTGGCGACGGGCTCGGTCATGGTGGTTGATGATGGCACCGCGCTGTCTCCGCATGCCACCAGGACCACTACGACGATCAGAGCCGTTCTAGGTCGGAGCATGCCAGTCATCCTCGGCGTTCGAAGCAGAGGCTGAACGCTGATCGAGCACCGTCGCCAGGACGTCAACAGCGTCCCACACATCGGTAAACCGGAGGTAGAGGGGAGCGAAGCCAAACCGCAGCAAGTCGGGGGCGCGGAAGTCCCCCCTCACCCCGGCTGCGATGAGGTCCCTTGTAATAGCGCGGCCATCCTGGTGGCGGAGCGAGACCTGGCTTCCACGCATCGCGGCCTGGCGGGGACTCACGACTTCGGCTTCGGGGGAACGTTCGTCAACCAGCCGGATGAACAGGTCGGTGAGGGCAGCGCTCTTGGCGCGGACCGCGCTGATGTCGATCCCGTCGAAAAGGTCGATCGAGGATTCGAGAACGCGCATCGCGACGATCGATGGGGTCCCGGTGAGGAAACGCCTGATCGTGGAACTCGGTCGATAGTCGGGCTCCATGCGAAACGGTTCAGCGTGCCCCAACCATCCCGGGATGGGTTGGGTGGCTTCGGTGATCAAGTGGGGGGCCACATACACGTAGGCCGGCGACCCCGGTCCGCCATTGAGGTACTTGTAGGTGCATCCGACGGCAAAGTCAGCGCCGCACGCAGCGAGTTCGACCGGGACCACTCCTGCGCTGTGCGACAGATCCCAGATGACGAGTGCTCCCCGATCGTGGATGTGCGAGGTCACCGCCTTCATATCGGCGAGCGCGCCCGTCCGAAAGTCGACGTGCTCGATCACCACGACGGCGACCGGTTGTTCCAGCAGTTCGGTCAATGACTCCGCATCTCGCCCAACGAGCCGCAGGCGCCGGCCGTGCCGAGCGGCGATGTCCGCGGCGACGTAGAGGTCGCTAGGGAAAGACGTGGTGGCGGCGACGATGTCGCCGCTGGCGTCCCTTGCGATGGCGGCGTTGATCACCTTGAAGAGGTTCGACGTCGTGTTGTCGGTCACGACCATCGTCCCCGGAGCGGCTCCGAGGAGCCGTGCAATCTTGTCGCCCAAGGTGATGGGCAGATCCCACCAACCCGCATCGTTCCAGCCTCCGACGAGGTGTTCCTCCCATTCCTTCAGGACCATTGCGGCACGGTTTGCCGCCTGGCGCGGCATGATCCCGAGGGAGTTCCCATCGAGGTAGATCAGTCGCTCGGGGACTGCGAATGACTCCCGCAGTCCGCCCAGGAGGTCGGCCTCATCAAGTCGTTCGCAATCGGCACGGGTCAGGGGCACCTCGTCACCCTGCTTCCCATGACTTCACCTGCTCGATCGTGACGATGACGACAGGACCACCAGGGATCTGGTCCCGGTACTGCTGGTACTTCTCGACCAGGGTGGCGATGGCGGCGGCGAAGAGCGGTCCGGTGGCGACGACCTTGGCACGACCGTCGATCCGCACCCACCACAGGTGAGACCAGTCGTCGTCGTAGTGGTCGACGAGCACGGAAACCTTCTGGTTGGAAGTGATGTTGCGGAGGCGTTTGAGGTCGGTGGTTCGCTTGGGCTTGTGGTCCACCGCAGTCACGATGCGGTCCTCGTGCACGGCGAAGACGATCGGCACGATGTGAGGCTCGCCGTGGTCACCGACCGTGGCGAGTCGGGCCACTCGGGCCGAAACCACACGGGACAGCGGATCATCCAACGCAGATCCCTTCATCGGTCAGGGACGCCGTTTCGCTGAGCAAGCGACGCTAACCCATGGGGAGAAAATTTGACCACCGGCCCCTGGAATAGGCTATTGTTGTCCTCAGTACACGCCTTATGCGTGTGGCGCCGGTCTTCGCTCCTTCAGTTCCGTCGAGTGAGGTCGCCGCGGTAGTCCTGGGGACTCGCATTTGCGAGCACGGGACAGGGCCGCGGGGCGTTCCAATCAGACGGTTCTCTCGCTTCTCAAAGGAGCAGTTCAATGTCCACCAATATCTACGTGGGAAATCTCACGTTCAACACCACCTCTGCGGATCTGCGCAAGATGTTCGCCGACTTCGGCGAAGTCACCAAGGCGCAGGTCGTTGAGGATCGCGACACCGGCCGCAGCCGCGGCTTCGGTTTCGTCGAGATGGCCTCGGCCGACGAGGCCAACAAGGCCATCGGTGCCCTCAATGGGAAGAGCGTCGACGGTCGGCAGCTCACGGTGAATCTCGCCAAAGAGCGTTCGCGCTAGTCGAGGCAATTCGTCGATAGATCAGGGGTCGGGTTCGCCCGACCCCTGATCCTTTTCTGGGACCTTTCCGGCCGTGTGGCAACATCGTCGTGTGACCGAACCCTCGCGCCAACAATTTCAGCGGCGAGCCCTGGTCCTCGAGTACTCCACCATCGTCTGGAATCTCGGCGAGGCTGTGCTCACCATTGGGTTGGGTATTGCTGCGGCATCCCTCGCACTGATTGGCTTCGGTACCGACTCGATCATCGAGGTATTTGCCTCTCTCGTCGTGGTGTGGCACATCAGACCTGCCCACGCCGCTGATGATCCAGCGCGAACCGGACGGGCCCTGCGATTGGTGGCCCTCGCCTTTGCAATGCTTGCGATCGTTCTTTTCCTAGCGGCGGTGCGAGACCTTGCCACCGGTCGCAGACCTGGCGAGTCTCCATGGGGTGTCGGCTACCTCGCACTCACCGCCGTCGTGATGTTTGGACTTGCCGCCGCCAAGCGACGCCTCGCCCAAAGGCTCGACTCGGCACCCCTGCACTCCGAGGCGACAATGACCTTCCTCGATGGCTCGCTCGCCATCGGCACGGCGATAGGTCTCCTGTTCAACGCACTCTGGGACTGGTGGTGGGCAGACCCCGCCGCCGCGCTCCTGGTCGCGCTGGTGGCCGCCAACGAAGCACAAGAAAATTGGCAAGAGGCACGGGAATTGGTCGCGT
>JBBTKD010000108.1:0-1574 GCA_038059105.1 Actinomycetota bacterium
GGCCGATCTCACCGCCCTCATGGAAGCGTTGTTTCAGGCGTTACGAGACGGCGAGGCCGGATTGATGGGAGCGGTGGTCAGAGAGGCGGTCACGCGGCTCGCCGGTATGGAACCAGGGCGACCCGTGGGCGGCGCCTACTACCTCTATCGGGTCTTGCGCAGCATCGACCTCGACATGCTCGAGGAACGACTCATCGCGGAGCTCGTTCCGGGTACGGACACGTTTGAGAAACGGCTCGGTGCGGACGAAGCGCGACGCCGTGTCGAGGAATTTCGGGAGGCACTGCGATCCGAGATCCACCGCCGCCTCGTGAGTGACCGCGGCGGGGAGGCCGTAGCACGCACGATGCGCCGCCCCCTCGTCGAGGACATCGACCTGGTCACGGCGACCCGCGACGACCTCGTGTCGATCGAGGGTGTCATCCATCCATTGACCCGGAAGCTCGCAACCCGATTGACACAGCGCCGGCGCATCGGCCGCACCGGTCGTCTCGATGTGCGACGCACCGTGCGGCGTTCGTTGAGCACCGGCGGCGTTCCCGTCGACCCCCGGTTTCGTCGTCCCCGCTCGACCCGTCCCGACATCGTGATCCTCGCTGATATCTCAGGTTCGGTGGCGACCTTCGCCCGATTCACGATGCAGGTGGTCTTTGCGATGTCGTCCCAATTCCGCCGGGTGCGGTCCTTTGCCTTCATCGACACGATCGACGAGGTCACCGACTTCTTCGGACCTGGAGTCGACTTCTCCGAAGCGATGCGTCGCATCGGCACCGAAGCAGGGGTGGTCTGGCTCGACGGCCACTCCGACTACGGCAACGCCTTCGAGACCTTTCGGGATCGGTTTACCGAGTCGATCAGCCCGCGAACGACGGTGATCGTGACCGGCGACGCCCGCACCAACTACCACGATCCCAACGTCGCTGCCCTGCGGGACCTGGCGGTCGGGGGGAGAGCCCTCTATTGGCTGAATCCCGAGGCGCGTCGCTACTGGGACACCGGGGATTCGGTCATGGGCGTGTATGCGTCAGCCTGCGATGAGGTCTTCGAGGTTCGCAACCTGCGCCAATTGGCTGGCTTCGTAGAAGGTGTGGCGATGCCAGTTTCTCGCCCTGTGCGCCACCTTTAGGGTGCTCAAGGAGGGAGCGCGGGGTGTCGATACCACCTGGTAGCGACCATCTCAGCGAGGTCCTGGTGCCACAGCGTGTTCTCGTCGTCGAAGACTCAGCCGTCATTCAGCGGCTGATTTCCGTGTGCCTGCGCCCGGCCGGGGTAGAGGTCGACACGCGCGCCGACGGACCCAGCGGTCTCGAAGCGGCGTTGACGACGGCTCCGGATCTGGTGATTCTCGATGTCGGGTTGCCCCGCATGGACGGGTGGGAGGTCCTCGAGCGGATCCGTTCCGACCCCCGAACCCGCGACATGAAGGTGCTGGTCCTCACCGCCCACGCCCAGGAGGAGACCAGGGAGCGAGCCGATCGCGGCGGCGCCGACGCCTTCCTCACCAAGCCGTTCCGTCCCGACGATCTCCGCGGCGTTGCACTCGGATTGCTTGCGGGACCGACCGCAGCCACCGC
>JBBTKD010000108.1:1674-4138 GCA_038059105.1 Actinomycetota bacterium
TTCTCGATCGGTAGGGTGCCAGCGGCGCGCCACACACTGATGCCCGCTGTTCTCCTCACGCTCGTGATGTCCTTCCCCTGCGTACTGTCGCGTCCGGTCGACGGTCCGGTCATCGCAGGCTTCAGTCCGTCGGGCTCGTACGGTGGTCACTGGGGCGTCGACCTTGCCGCGCCTCCTGGCACGCAGGTGGGCGCCGCAGCAGATGGAGTCGTGACATTCGCAGGTGCTGTAGCCGGGATGCTCACGGTGACGGTTCACCACGGGGGCGGGGTGCGCACGTCCTACTCGTACCTGTCGGCGGTGACCGCCTCGGTTGGAAGCCGCGTGAGGCGCGGCGACGTGGTAGGAGCCTCCGGCATCGATCATGACCGCGAGGCCGTCCACTTTTCGCTTCGCATCGACGATCGCTACCTCAACCCTCTGCGGGTGTGCCGTCACGACCCTGTGCCGGGTGCCGGCGTGCATCTCGTCGGGGTGATGGCGTCCTATCCTCTCCTCCGTGCGTCGCGGCATTCTCGGCGGGACGTTCGATCCGCCTCATTTCGCTCATCTCATCGCCGGCGAGGCCGCCTATCGCCAGCTCGAACTCGACGCGATCTCGTTCATCCCGGCGGGGTCGCCATGGCAGAAGTCTGATGATCGGGTGACACCGGCCGACGACCGGTGGACGATGACGGCACTTGCGGTGGATGGGGTCGATTACTTCATCGCCGACGACCGGGAGGTGGCCCGGGACGGCTGGACGTACACCTTCGACACGCTTTCCGAGTTCCCCGACGACGAGCTGTTCCTGATCCTCGGGGCCGATGCTGCCTCGCGCCTCCCCACGTGGCATCGGGCGGCCGAGGTGATCAGTTCCGTCACGGTCGCCGTGATGCCCCGCCCGGGGACGTCGCGAGCCGCCGTGGTGGCGGCCGGGGTTGGTGCGGTGTGGCTGGACGTGCCCGAGATCGCCATCAGCGGAACCATGCTCCGAGATCGGCGCCGCTCGGGCCGCAGTTTGCGGTTCTTCGTACGCGAGGCCGTGCATCACTACATCGAAGATCACGGCCTGTATGCGCCGTAGATGGACTTGGTTCACCCTCGGTCTTGTGATCGCAGTTGGAGTTGGGTCCGCGGCCATCCTTCGCCCGGAGGTGCGGGAGGTCTTCGTCGCTGGCTCCGAGACCGTTTCAGGGTGGAGTACCCACCTGCGCGATCTCGCTGCAGCGCTTCCGGGGACCGAGGCCGACGAACGGTCACTCGGTGAGGAGTCTGCCTCGATGCTCGTGGTTGTCGGTAAGGGTGACGCCGCAGCGTTTGCGCTGGTATCGACCGGGCCGAACAGTCCGGCTTCCGTCATCGTCCTTCCCCAGGATCTCCTGGTTTCGGTTCCGGGCTTCGGCGAGTACCGACTTGGTCAAGCGATGCTCTTCGAAGGTCCGGATCTGGTGGCCCTATCCGTGACCAACGAGTTCGGGATCCGGATCGACCGCGTTGTCGTTCTTCCTGCCGGCGCACTCGCCGCCGCCATCACCTCGCCCGTCACGATTGATCTCGTCGCTCCGTTCTTCGTGGATGACGGCACGTCGATCGTGCGACAGCTCCCGGCGGGGGAGAGTCAGGTGACCGCCGATCTTCTCGAGGAACTGCTGGTTGCCGAGGGGACCGGCGATCCATTCGAGTGGATCCAGCGCCAGGGGACAGCCTGGAGAGCGATTCTTGGCGCAGTCGAGGTTGAGCCTCGAGTGGCCGACCGTCTACTCGCGACAGAGAGCGCCGATGTTGCCGATCTGCTGGTCACCGTCGCCGGGGCGGAGGATGCGGTGGTCGCCACCCTGCCGGTCGAGCCTGCCGATGACGGGGGCAATCGCACCGCGCTCACGACCGTCGGCGATCGGATCGATGGTTTCGTGGCTGAGCGGCTCGGGCATCTGCTGCTCCGACCCGAGGGCCGACCTCGGATCGAGATCCTCAATGGCAACGGAAGGATCGGTTCGACCCGCGTCGTCGCCGACATCTTGATCCGCAACGGGTATTGGCTCGTTCGCACCGACAATGCGGACACGTTCGATCACACCGACACGCTGGTGATCGCCCAGGGATCAGCGGCTGAGGCGATCGCAAGGGAGATCGTCGACCTCCTCGGCCACGGATTGCTCTACCTCGAGGTCCGAGCGCCTTCTGGAATCATCGATGTCTCTATCATCGTGGGGACCGACGTACCGACCGGAGAGGGCTGACCCATCCCGCTGCCAGCAGAGAGCATTTCGATCGCCGAGGCTGCCGCCTCCGCGGTCGATGCCAAGAAGGGTCTGGGGATCATCCTCCTCGACGTATCGCGGCTCATCGTCATCACCGATGTGTTCCTCATTGCAACCGGAACCTCGCGTCGACATGTGGTGAGCCTTGCCGAAGCCGTGGAAGAGCGGTTGAAAGAACTCGATCGGCGTCCGCTTCGCCGCGAAGGCGTCGAAGACGGCAC
>JBBTKD010000109.1:0-6991 GCA_038059105.1 Actinomycetota bacterium
GCGACGCGCCGGAAGTCCTCCTCCCAGGCCGCCACCGGGAGCTGGCTGAAGAGGTGCCGGTAATGCTGCTCGCTCCGCTCGACACGGAGAGCAGACAACTCCTCGATCTCGCGGTTGAGATCACGCATTTCGTGGGACAACACCTCCATTGACCGCTCGAGCAGGTATCGACCGCGATCACTCTCGTCGTAGGCCCCGGCGATCTGCGTGAGCAGACTCTGCCAGGCCTTTGGGTCGTCGGGGACGCGATCGGGGCTGAGCCCGAGGCGGCGCAACTGGCGGGTGAGGATGCGGTTCACACCACCTCGCCGATCGTGGTGAGGGTCATCGTCTGGTTGTGGAGATCACAGAACCCATCGGTGTACGGAGAAATCTCGCCGTAGGAGTAGAAGCCGACCTGGGGAGTTCCGGACGGTAAGAGGTGCAGCATCGCCTCCAGTTCATCCTCGGTCCGTTCACCGAGTACGAGCCGGCGTCCGACACACGACACCGCGATCGAGACGGAGGCGACCTGTGCCGCCCGCCCGATGGCCGAAGCCGCCGCATCCTCTGCTCCATCGATGAGTCGGTGAAAGTTGGCGTGCATGAGTTGCACCTGATGACCCTGGGTGACGTCACCGGCGAAGGTGAGTGACTGCTCGGCCTCGTCCACACCGATGATCGTCCGCACCAGTTGCTTCTCCGATCCGGGTTGGCGCAGCGCGAGCGGGAAGAGCGAACCCGAGGCCGGAAGTTCGCCGGCGAGGTCGCCGAGGTATTCCCTGTACAGCTCGAGTATGGGTCGGCCATCAAGTTCGTACACGATGTTGCCGCGCGAGCGGGTGACGGTTCGCTCCGGCCCAAACTTGTCCCAGCCACCCTTCGATCCGTGGCCGACGCGCACGTTGTTGCCGTAGAGACCGGCGGCAGTCACATATCCCGAGACTGGCTTGCCATCGACGATCACCCAGGTCTGCTGGAAGCGAGGGCCATCGCCGGCAAGGCCACCGGTGACGACAACGTCCACCGGAACCACGGAGTTGATGCCGCGCACCAATTCCGAACCGTTCACGTCGAGCCCCTCGCTCAGGATGAAGATCGCCTTGAGGGAAGGATCGGCGAGCCGCTGGCCGATTGCGATGCCGGCGCTGAACGAGCCATCGAGGGTGATTCGCTCGGCGACGCTGCGGACGGTGGTGGTTTCGAACTCCATGACTGCAACGGAGAGGGTGTCATCGGCGACCTCGTGATGGTGAATCTCGCCGGACGTCGAGCATCCGAGGAGGTTCCCGCCGGTACCGAGGGCAAGGTCTCGCAGCGGATCCGTGTCATTCAGGTACCCGGGGGCCCCAAAACACAGCGTCAGGGAACGGTCCGGCTCGACGTCAGGGAGAGGCCCCGACCATCCGGACTCACGATCAAAACGAAGTGTGGTCACGCGCACGGGCGCCTCCCAGGTGTTGGAGATACTCTTCGGCCCGATCGGTGACCGGATTGAGGGATGCGTCAGATCCCGGGAATCGGCCTACTTCTCGCTCCCGGGGAGCCGCCGGGATCGAGTCCCTCTTCGGGTCGATGTCCATCTGACGGGCGATCTCCACCCGTTGCGCCTGCGGCGATCCGGCACCGTGAAGCGAGGCGTGAGGACATTCACCTCGAGGTGCGCTGGACAAGGTGTGACCAGGCGGATTGGGTTCCGACACGGTGGCTGAGCCGCGACGGGACCTACGCTGCGCCCGTGCGAGACATCGAACGTCGGGGCAGAACGAGACTGTTCGGGTGGCTCTGCCTCACCATCGGTCCTGTCGTTGGGCTCGCTGGCGTGTACATGGCCTGGGATGCGCGCCTCCACAACGCCATCGTGTCCCACCAGGTCGAGAACCCGTGGCCGGGATACATCGTTGCGGCCGTCGGCATCGGACTCATCGTGATCGGTGTCGCCTCAGTGTCGAAGGCGAGGCAGTCGCCATCCACGATCACTCCCGACCAGTAGGCAAGCGGCCGCCGCGTCCGGACCGCTACCGCTTCACTCCGGCGTCGAGGTAGGCCTTGATTCCGGCAAGTTGACCGGCTCCGTCGAGTCCGGCTTCGTGGACCACCATCGCTCCCGATCCGCTTCCGAGGTAGTGGCCCTGGCGGAAGGGATGCAGGGTGTGCGCTCGACCGACGTCGCTGCGGATCCAGCGATACATCGTGGGAATGGTGAATCCGGTGATCCCCATTGCCACCTGCGCCACCGACTCGGGGAATACCCGATCTCGCTCGGCGGCATCCAACCGGTCGAACAACTCGATGCTCGTCACCAGGAACACCTCCAAGTCGATGCCCTGCTCCGCAAGCAGCGGCAGCGTCTCCTGCACGAACGCGTAGGTGACCTCGGAACCCTGCAGCACCAGGACCGCATCGGGCTTCGCCGCCGCCCTGCGCAATCGATAGAAACCGCGGGCCGCATCCGCGGCGGGAGCAAGACCCAACCCCGTGCGGTCGGGCACCTGTTCTCCGGGGCGCGTCACGTAGGGCACGATCACCGAGGGACGCGCCTTGAACGCCGCCGCAACCAGGGGCCAGATCTCGGCGGGTTCCCAGGGGGTAAGGGTGATCGCGGCCCCGGCAACGAAGTTCTCCTGCATCAGTTGCAGCGCCTGCGGGTCGGCGTGAGTGGGTCCGTCCTCACCGGTCTTCATCCCGGCGTGACCCGCGATCAGCATCACCGGGTGGTGCGGCCCAGGATTGGCGTACTGGCGCATCTCGTCGCTGATGGCATGCACGCGAACCGGGATGTGGCCGAGCGGGACGATGAACGCCCCATAGGAGGCGCCCGCCCCGACGTGGTGGCCGAAGCCGGAGACGCCGGTCATCACGCACATCAACCCGTCCTCATTGATGCCGAACGGCATCGTGCGCGATCCGGGATTCGATCTCTGCTGGTAGAAGCCTCCGGAGAAGTCAGCGGCCGCGGAGTCGATGGCCGTCGACCCGAGGAGGTCGGCAGCAGCGATCAGTAACCCGCCGCCGGACACCCGGTTGAGATGTCCGAGCACCTTGCCCAACTGTTGACGCAGCGCGATGGAAGTCCCCGGGGGCGCTTCGACGTTCTCTGGAACCGTGATCGGGTCGAGGTCGAGATACAGCTTCTCGATCTCCGGCGCATCCTTGCGCGGGCGGCGATCGCGACGATCGAGACGATCCCTCGAAGCGGCGACGGCGGCTGCCGCCGTTGCTGTGAATGGATCCGCCTCGAGGAGCGACCTCACCCGAAGCAGCGTCTCCCAATACGCCGCCTCGACTGCATTCGGGTCCGACGACTCGGGCTTGGGCAGGTCGGCGGCATCGCTGCCAAACAGCGGTTCCAGCGCGGCGAAGTAGGCATCGGAGCACATCTTGTGACCACCGCCGTGAGACTTCTTGCCTTCGATTCCATACCGCCAACCCTTGGTGGTGCGGTACACGACGGCCGTCGGCTGTCCGTTGTCCATGGCACGCGCCTGCTTCTGGGCGCTGAGCACGAGTCCGACGTCGAATCCATCGGGAACCTCGACGACGTTCCAGTCATAGAGGTAGAAGAGCTCCATGGGATCCCACTGCACGTAATCGCCCGGTCGATCGCCCTCGCGGGTGACGGCGTCGGAGTCGATCGACGCCTGGTTCCAGTCGAGATGGATGAGTGCGTTGGCCAGTCCGGCACTCCCTGCAAAGGCCAGCGCCTCGCTCACCCTGCCCGGAGTGAGCCCGCCCTCGCCCTCAACGACATGCACCCTCGGCGCATCCGCGCCGTAGATGTCGGCAGAGGCCACGGCGAGACCCATCGACGACCCCACCCCGATCCCCGACGGTCCGGTGGCCAGTCGCACGAATGGCGTTGCTGGCGTGGGATGGCCGTCGAGGGCCTTCGAGCCAAACTTTCGGAACAGCGGGGTCGGCTGCGTCGGGTTGCGACGAAACCCGAGGGTGTCTTCGAGCCTGAGGCGCAGAGCCAGGCTGTCGGGGAGGAGGTCGGGTCGCTGCTGATGCACGATCTCATCGCGCAACGCCAGCGTTGCATACAGTCCGAGCGCCTTGTGGCCCGCCGCATACGAGATGATGTCAGCGTCATACCTGTTGGGATTTCCGATGTCGTAGTCCATCGTCTGCAGCAGGAGTGAGCTGACGATGCGTCCCGACGACACCGAGCCGCCGGGATGACCCGACTGGGTGAAGTTGAACATAATCGCCACCACCGACCGATAGACCAGGTCGTACCGCTCGACCATCGCGATCGTGGCGGCATCGACCGACGGATCGAAAGATGTGACCTTTTCCCAGACGGCGCGCCGCGGCCCAAATCGGGTAGTCATGATGCAAGGATCACAGGGTCAGCCGCCGCCCGGAAGAGACGAAGTCCTTGAATCCGACCGAATCGTCAGCTGCGGCCGCGAAACGGTGCATCGCCTCGGTGAGATCGTCGTCGCCCGTGGCAATCGAGATGCGCAGGTAGTTCTCGCCCTCCGAACCGAGCACCCCGAATGAGCGCCGGTCCATCGTCGCCACCCGATACCGGTAGAGCAGGAACAACTGGAGCAGCGTTGCCGGCGAAGAACGACCCTTCACCTCGGCTGGCAGCGCTTCGAAGAGGTCGAAGCCATCGAGACGCGAGAGCACCCCGGTGACGTTGGGAAAGACATAGAACGCACCACGCGGGTTCTGGCACGTAATGCCCTCGATGGCGTTGAGCGCGCCGACCACCAGGTCGCGACGCCGCTGAAACGCCTCAACCATCAGCGCGATGGCAGGTGCTGACTCCGGTGACTCGAGGGCAACCTTGACGCCGAGTTGGTTGTAGGGCGGGATCGAGGCGAAGTAGTTGATGTTGAGCCTCCGCTGCACCTTGGCCTCGACAACGGTCGGGAACACTCCCCATCCGATCCGACCCCCGGTCCACGAGTAGGTCTTGGAGGCTCCCGAGGCGATGATCGTGCGCTCCGCCATACCCGGAATCGATGCGATCGACACGTGCTCCGCACCATCGAAGACGATCGCCTCGTACGCCTCGTCCGAGTACACCCGAACTTCGGGACCGGTCCGAGCCAGGATCACCGACGCGATCTCGGTGAGTTGATCCCGGCTCGCCACGCCACCGGTGGGATTCGACGGGAAGTTGAGGAAGATCATCTTGGTGCGGGGCGTAATCAGTTTCCCGAGATCCTCCCCGGTGAAGTTGAAGCCGGTGTCCTCACGCAGGCGCAGCGGGATCGGAACCCCTCCGATGTACCGGATGAACGATTCAAAGAGCGGATACCCCGGAGAGGGGTAGATCACCTCATCGCCCGCCTCGAGGTAAGCGTGCTGGGTGAGTCCAATCGGGGGTCGCCCCCCGGCGTATACGACGACGCACTCCGGATCGACCTCGATCCCGCGGTCTGCCCCCACCTTGGCAGCAATGGCGCGCCGCACCTCGATCAGCCCCTGCGGATCGCAGTAGGTGGTGTGACCGGCGCGAATGGCGTCGACGACGGCATCGGCAACGTGACGCGGCAAGGGAAAGTCGGGTTGACCGAGGTTGCAGCGGATCACCTTGCCCGACTTGGCCTCGACCTCGGCGATCAGCGGCCCGAGGGCAAACGCCTCCTCGGTGCCGATCAGGGCAATGCGATCGGCGAACAGCGCTCGAGCCATCACGTTCGTAGGTTACTGAACGCGTACGACCCAGTGGTTGCTGGCTTTGGCCGTTTCGCGCCATCGTTACCCGTTGCCCGTTTCCCGTTACCCCTTCTCGATAGCTGATGCCTTGGCGTCTGCCTTTGCCGTGTGCCCGGAACCGTCCGCCGGGGTCTAGCGTCTCATCGGCAATCGACGAAGGGACGCCTGTGAAGCACTCCCGATTGGTTCCCGCCTTGTTCGCGCTTGCTCTGCTCCTCGGCGCCTGCACCGGCGACGACGACGCTTCCGGTACGACTGCCGCCTTCGGCGAGTCGTACGGCGAGGTCACCAGCACGGCTGCCGCCACCACCACGACCGCGGCCAGGGGGCGGACGGACATAGATGAAACACCATCCGGTGAACCCGGCACCGATGCCGAGGAGACCGCCACCCTCACCGCGGTTGGCCTGGGTCGCATGATCATCTTCACCGCCACGATCGAAGTGGAGGTGGACGACATCACCGCCGCAAACGCCGAGGTGCAGAACGCCATCTCAGGTCTCGGCGGCATCCTGTTCGGTCAGGAGACCACCACGGGGGACCATCCCCGCTCGGTACTGACCATCAAGGTGCCACCGGAGAACTTCGACCGTGCCCTCGACCGTCTCGGCGGGATCGGTGAACTGATCAGCCAGACGGTCTTCGCCGACGACGTCACCGAGCGGGTCGTCGACATCGAAAGCCGCATCGGTACCAACGAGGCCAGCGTGTTGCGTCTGCGGGCGTTGCTCGAAACCGCACCCGGTATCGAGGAGGTGGTCGCCCTCGAGGCCGAATTGCTCCGTCGGGAGACCGATCTCGAAGTCTTGCGTGGCCAGTTGCGCACCCTCGAGGATCAGGTGGCACTCGCCACGATCGTGCTCATCCTCACCGAGCCAACCCCCGATGTCGCCGAACCGGCGATCGAGATCGTCCAAACCGTGGCGCTGGGGCACGATGCCGGAGCCACCTGCCCCGGATCCGACGAGGTCGAGATCGACGAGGGCGAGCCCATCACCGTGTGCTTCGCCGTCACCAACACGGGCGACACGGCGCTGATCGAGATCGAGGTCCGCGACTCGGGACTCGGGCTCGACTCCGATGATGTGATCGTGGTCGAAGGCGATCTCACCGTTGCCCTGGCTCCCGGTGAGCGAATCATCCTCGCCTACGAGACCGAGGCCGACTTCGACCGCTTCGTCTCGCCCTCCGTGTCGGCCGTGGCAGTCGACGAGGATGGCGAGCCGCTGTTCCTCGACATCGCCGAGGACATCGAGCCGGTGAGCCTACGCGTCATCGAGGACACGTCCCTGCCCGGATTCACCGACTCGCTGGCGACGGCGTGGGATGGCATGCA
>JBBTKD010000110.1:0-2566 GCA_038059105.1 Actinomycetota bacterium
GGGGGGAGGGGGGCGTCACGTCTGGCGTGACCGCTTGTCTGGGCACCGGCGGCTGCCACAATCAGCGTCACGCGAGCAGAAGGACCTGATTCCACTGTGGCCAAAGTCGACATCGACATCGGGAAATACCAACTCGGTTGGTCAGACGTCGAGGACTACGTCTTCAAGCCCAAGAAGGGCCTGAACGAGGCGATCATCCGCGAGATGTCGGCTATGAAGAAGGAGCCGGCGTGGATGCTGGCCTTCCGGCTCAAGGCCTACGAGCGCTTTCTCCGTAAGCCGGTGCCCACGTGGGGCGGCGGCGGGTCGCTCAACGACATCGACTTCGATGACATCTACTACTACATCAAGCCGATGGAGGGCCAGGCCAAGGACTGGGACATGGTCCCGGATTCGATCAAGGCCACCTACGAGAAACTCGGTATCCCACAGGCCGAGCGCAAGTATCTCGCTGGCGTCACCGCGCAGTACGAGTCCGAGGTCGTCTACCACCGCAACCGCGAGGACCTCGAAGGGCTCGGTGTGCTGTTCTGCGACATGGACACCGCACTCCGTGAGTATCCCGAGATCGTGCAGAAGTACTTCGGAACGATCATTCCGCCAAACGACAACAAGTTCGCCGCGCTCAACTCAGCAGTGTGGTCGGGCGGCTCGTTCATCTACGTTCCCCCCGGCGTCCACGTCGATCAGCCGTTGCAGGCGTACTTCCGCATCAACGCCGAGAACATGGGCCAGTTCGAGCGCACCCTGATCATCGTGGACGAAGGCGCCTACTGCCATTACGTCGAGGGCTGCTCTGCGCCGACGTACTCCAGCGACTCGCTGCACTCTGCGGTCGTCGAGATCGTGGTGAAGGAGGGTGGTCGCTGCCGCTACACGACGATCCAGAACTGGTCGAACAACGTCTACAACCTGGTCACCAAGCGCGCCGCGGCGTATCGCAACGCCACGATGGAATGGATCGACGGGAACCTCGGATCCAAGCTGACGATGAAGTACCCGGCGGTGTGGTTGATGGAAGAGGGGGCTCACGGAGAGGTTCTCTCCATCGCCTTTGCCGGAAAGGGTCAGCATCTGGATGCCGGTGCCAAGATCGTTCACGCTGCTCCTAACACGACCTCGTTGATCACCTCCAAGTCGATCTCCAAGGACGGCGGCCGCGGTGGTTATCGCGGCCTCGTGAGGGTCGAGAGCGGTGCGGAGAACGTGAAGTCCTTCGTTCGTTGTGATGCGTTGATCCTCGACGACAAGAGTCGCTCGGACACATACCCCTACATGGAGATCGAAGAGGCCGACGCCCAGATCGGGCACGAGGCCACCGTGTCCAAGGTCGGTGACGACCAGCTCTTCTATCTCATGAGCCGTGGCCTCACCGAGCAGCAGGCAACTGCAATGATCGTCGCCGGTTTTATCGAGCCGATCGTCAGGGAACTCCCGATGGAGTACGCCGTCGAACTCAACCGCCTGATCGAACTGCAGATGGAGGGCTCGGTCGGCTAGGAAGTCACCAGTCACCAGTCGCCAGTCACCAGTCACCAGTAGAACCTCACGACTGGAGACTCGTCCGGTAACCTCCCCGCGATGTACCCCGAACTCATCTCCAAGGGCTTCCGGCGCAATCAGCGGGTGGTGGTGCAGCATGCCGAGGGGCTGACCGATGCGGATGCCCTTCGCCAGTCGGGTTTCAACACCAACTGCTTCAACTGGGTTGTCGGTCACATGGTCGCCAACAGGCTCCATATCCTCGATGCGCTCGGAGCGGATCGCACCCTTTCCATCGACATGGGCCGCTACGTGCAGGAGTCCGACCCCATCAAAGAGGCTGGACCCGGGGTGCTCTCGCTTGGCGATCTGCTCGCCGCCCTCGATGAAACCGAGGTCCGGATCGAGAAGGCACTCGCCGCGGCCGACGAGGCGTTCATGGCCGAGGAGACTCCGATCGCAGATGGAAGGACCGCTACACGGGCCGCCCGGGTGATGTTCCTCTACTTCCACGACATCTATCACGCCGGCCAAACCGATGTGATCCGCCAACTCTCCGGCAAGTCAGACAAGATCATTTAGGAAGTCACCAGTCACCAGTCGCCCGTCCGCGGAATAACGGGCGACGGGCGACGGGCGACCGGCGACCGGCAACGGCCTACTCCAACATCTCCAGCAGGGCTGCTCTGAACTCATCCGCGAGGTCGGGGCGGGAGAGGCCGACGGCGGCGGTGGCTTCGAGCAGGCCGGCCGGGCGACCGATGTCGAGGAGATCGTCTCCCACGATCAACGCCAACGCACCCTCGCGGCGTGCTCCGCGGTCGATGGCGTCGGTCAACTGGATCTCGCCGCCGTGTCCGCGTTCGATGGCGGCAAGGTCGACGAACACTTCCGGGGTGAACAGATATCGCCCCACGATCCCCAGGTCTGATGGCGCTGCGGCTCCGGGCTTCTCGATCGCCGAGAGGACAGTCACGACGTCGCCGGTGATGTTCTCGTCGATGGCGACCATGCCATATCGATCGAAGAAGTCTGGAGACACCCGCCGAACGGCGATCACCGGCCGACCGTCGAAGAGTGAAAC
>JBBTKD010000111.1:0-9279 GCA_038059105.1 Actinomycetota bacterium
GGACCCCCATCCCCGGCCTCCTCCGCAACGTGGGGCCCCTACCCCACGGCGGCCGCCCGTGTTTCTCACCCGACCGGGGACCCCCATCCCCGGCCTCCTCCGCAACGTGGGGCCCCTACCCCACGGCGGCCGTAATCGCGCGTCTGGCTGATGACTGATGACTGACGACTGCGCCCGTCGATCACCTCATGAATCGCGAACGAACGCGTGCGCCCTCTACTTGTACCACCTCGCCAGTGCGACGGTGAGGCGTTCCATCGTCACGCGGTGGGTCGACTCGGGCTCGCTCTTGAGGGTGACGTCGGCTCGGGCGAGGGCGGCAAGGGCGCGACGCAGGTTGTCGTCGCTGCCCTTGTTCCGGTTGTTCCACGCCTTCTCCAGCGGATAGTTCGTTGGCGAAACTTCCAACCATTCGGCGAACACTTCGATCGACGGTGCAACCCTCGCCAAGGCTCTGCGCTTGAGGTCCGACTCGATGAACGCCAGGAGTTGAAGCGGATGTCCGTGGGTGAGGAAGTCGGCGAGTCGACGAAGGGCCTGTCCGACGTTGCCCTCGGACACGGCATCGGCGTAGTGCCACATCGGCTCATCGGGGCGATTGCGGAACCTGGTTGCGACCATCTCGACCGTCACGGGTCCAGAACCGGCGAGCTGATCGAGAGCCTGCCCGAGCGCTGCGGTATCGGTACCGAAGCGCTGCACCAGCGCCCCCACCGCCGGGGCTTCGATCTTCATCCGCCGTTCTCGTGCCTCCTCGCGTACCCACCCGTAGACATCTTTCTCGTTGATCTTGCGAACCGTATGGGACTCCCCCTCGGCCTTGACCACCTTGCTGAGCGCAGCCGGAAGCGAGCCCTCGGCGACGAATACGAGCATGACGGTTTCCGAATCGAGACCTGTCGCCAGGTCCACGACGATCGTCGTTTCCGCGGCTTGGAGGTGATGAGCATCGACGACCAGAACCCCGCGCCTCCCGCCAAACAGCGAACCGCTCTGTAGTGCGGGAACGAGACGTTCGATCTCAGTGCGCAGCACTCCGCCCTCGCCCTCCTCCCCCGCTCCGCGACCGGGAATGTCGATACGGTCGATGTCATCGACTCCCGCCTGAACGAGCAGCGCCCGAGCGCGATCCAGCATCTCGAGGCGCTCACCCGGGCCAGCCTCCCGGGGACCCACGACGGAGTGCAACGCCTTCACCCGTGCGACGGTAGCGGTGCCCGCGCCGCAGCGAGCTTGTCGAGTCGGAGTGTGATCGTGCCGTCCCGATCGGTGCGATAGACCACCACACCCGCCTCTTCAAAGGCGGCAATCACCTGCGGCGAGGGATGGCCGAAGTCGTTCACTCCGACACTGATCACCGCGATGGCAGGAGCGCTGGCGGTGATCCAGTCGAGGTCCGAGGTTGCCGACCCCTGGTGGGGCACCTTGAGCACGTCGGCGCGCAACGGTCCAAGGTCGGCCTGGGCGATCGCTTCGATGTCGCCGCTGAACAACACGTCGACACCGGAGGCGGTGACTCGCACCACCAGCGAACCGTCGTTGGGCGAGGCGTATTTCCGTAGCGGCGCGAGAACCTCCACGGTGAACGACCCGACCTCGGCCACGGTCCCCACCGACGGAACTCCGACCTCGGCCCCTCGCGCTCCTTGCTCCGCTACCAGGTCATCGAGAGGCGATCCCTCCCCGAGTTGCGGCGGATGCCACACCCGGGTCACCGGCACGTGCAGACCGACCAACCCGGTGGTGTGATCGGCATGGCGATGCGACACGATCATGAGGTCGATGTGCCGCACCCCCGCCTTGCGCAAGTGGGCGCGGAGCACCGCAGGATCGGGTCCGCCGTCGATGAGGATCACCTCCCCGGAGGGTCCCCTCAACAGGGTGGCGTCGCCCTGTCCGACGTCGAGGAAGGCAATGGTGGGGCCTGCGGGCAGGCCAGCCGGCGCTACCGCCACGGCGACCGCCATCACCGCCACCGCGGTGACCACGGGGCGCAGCGGGCGAACCGCAGAGGCAAGCAGCCCCAGACCGAGGCACAGGGCTGACTGCGCGGCTCCCAGTTGGGGAAGGTCGGCGGTGCCCCGGGCAATCCGGAGCACGATCGCGGCGACTCCTACGGCAAGACCCACCACCCGATCGGCGCCGAGCAATGCCCCGATCCCCCCGAGCGTGGTGGCCAGCGTGACCAATGGGGCCGCTACCAGATTGGTGAGGGGGGCGAGCAGCGGAATCGCACCAAAGTGAATCAGCAGAATCGGGGCGACGGCCGTCTGCGCCGACAGGGTCGCCCCGAGCGTCACCCATATCCAGCGGGGTTTGCGCTCCCGCCACAGGCGGATGCCGACGAGGATCCCGGCGGTGGCCGCCACCGACAGTTGGAAGCCGATCTCGGCGACCAGGCCGCCGTCGATGAGGACGAGCGCGGTCACCGCCCACGACAACGCCGCCCACGGCGACACCACCCGGCCGACGAGCCTCCCCCCGAGCACCATCGCCGCCATCACCGCAGCTCGCAACACAGAAGGCTCCCAGCGGGTCACGACCACGAAGACGGCGAGGCCGGCAAGACCGGCCAGGGCGCGACGCCGCGGACTCCATGCCAGCGGACCGGAGACGATCCACCACGCAGTGAGAAACAGCGCAACGTTGCTCCCCGAGACCGCCACGAAGTGGTTGAGACCTGCGGCGCGCAGGGCCTCGGCATCCGAATCGGGCAGGCCGCTCACGTCCCCGATGAGAAATCCCGACACGAGCGCACCCTGAGGAGTCGCCGAGACGTCGGCGAGACCACCCAGCACCCGACGACGCAGGCGGTTGCCCAGACGAAAGAGAGGGTTTGCCGACTCGCCGAGCCGGTCGAACCGATCGACCTCGACCACGCCGCCGACCCAACCCCGGCGGGTGCGAAACGAGGCAGGCTGCAGTCTGCCGTCGACCGCCACTGGTTCGCCGGCGGCGACACCGTTCACGGCGCCGGTCACGAGGAGATGTGGCCCCTCCCAGGGTACCCAGGTGTCTCCAAGGAGAATGTGAGCGGGGTCGACCACCACCCGCCGCTCGCCGGCGCCGCCCGTGGGATCGCCTTTGGCAACTCCCACGAGGACGACGCGTCCTGATGGCATCTCCATAGACGGAGGGCGATCCCGGACTGCGGCGCTGAAGCCCGAGAGCCCCCCGGCGAGGAGCACCACCGCCACCGCTGCGGCAGGGCGACTGTGGCGAGTCAGCATAAGCGACGCCGCCGCGGCCGACAGCACGACTGCGCCGGCGAGGGTTGCGCCCCCGATCCCGGCTCCCAGCGAGGCGGCAACGGCACAAGCGACGGCGAGACGCTCTCCGGGTCCGGGGATCAGGGCACGATCACGCTCTCTCGCATCGCCGCCAGCTTGCTCTCCCCGATGCCGGGCACTTCGAGGAGGTCTTCGATCGTCCCAAACGGCCCGTGGGCGTCACGGTACGCGACGATGCGACCAGCCAGCACCGGCCCCACCCCGGGGAGCACCTCCAGGGAAGCCACGTCCGCGGTGTTGATGCGGACCCGCCCGTCGGAGGGAGCGGAGCCGTCGCCGGGTGCCGATGCGGCGGGCACCACCAACTGCTGGCCGTCGGTAATAGGTGCCGCCAGGTTCAGCGAGGACAGGTCTGCTCCCGGCAGAGCTCCGCCGGCAGCGACCACCGCATCGGCGATCCGGGCACCGGCAGGAAGAGACACCAGCCCCGGCGCGGTCACGCTTCCCGAAACGTGCACAGTGACGATCCCGGCAGTGGTGCGCGGCGTGGCGATCTCCACACGCGGCGCTGCGGACGCCGCCGGCCACAACAGGAAGACGCCTGCGATTCCGGCGATCCCAACGGCGACGGCGGCCACCCAAGAGCGGTCCATCGGAGGGATGTATCAGGTAGCGAACCCGTAGGGAAGACCCTCGTCAGTCATGAGTCGTCAGTCGTCAGTCATCAGCCAGAACGGAAACGAAGGTCTTGCTGACGACTGATGACTGAAGACTGAGGACTCGGTTCCTCACGCCGCAAACACCGCGATCACCGTGATCAGGTTGAACCCGGCGTGGATCGCCACTGGGCGACCGAGTCGCCCGGTACGGAGTCGTTCGTAACCCAGCACCAACGCCAACACGAAGAGGAATGGAACCGAGAACGCAGCCGAGGGATCCATCAGGTGAAGCGCTGCGAACAACGCACTGGAAACCATGACTGCCCAGCGACGTCCGCGACCCAGCAGCGAGGGGAGCAGCATGCCGCGAAACACCACTTCCTCTGCGATCGGCCCGATGATGACGAGGCCGATCACCACGAGGGCCCGGGTACTCCAGCCGACCGTCTCGGCGGCTGCGATGACGATCTCCTGTCCGGGAACCTCGCCCTCGAAGAGGGTCTCGATGATCGAGAGCGCCACCGATGCGCCCACAATCTGAATCCCGGCGCCGACGGCGATACCGGTCAAGTCTGACCACCTCGCAGTCAGTGCGAGTACCCGACGCAGAGGCCCGCGACGTCGCGCCATGAAGAAGGCGCAGGCGAGGGTGCCCGCCGACTGGAGTGGCAAGACCACGGCGAAAAGATCGATGGTGCTCAACCCGCCGCGTCGCACAACGATCGCTCCCAGCACCGATGCACCAAGCCCGGCGAGCGTGGCAAGAAGTGCGTCGCGAGCCCGCCACGGCGGAAACGGGGCGTCTGGTTCTGGGGACGCGGCGATGGTCACCGCAGTACGACATTGACGACCGCTGGTGCGCGCACTATCACGCGGGCGGGTTCCGCCCCGGCAAGCTGGGCGATGACCTTCGGCGAAGCCAGGGCCAATGACCGGGCCTCCGCCTCACCGATATCTGCCGAGACCTCGATGCGATCCCTCACCTTGCCGTCGACTTGCACCACCATGGTCACGGTGTCGGCGACGGCGAGCTCCTCGTCGTACTCGGGCCACGGGGCGTATGCCACCGACTCGGTGTGGCCGATCCGCTCCCACAGTTCTTCTGCGATGTGCGGCGCGATCGGGGCCAGGATCCGCACGAAGCCATCTGCTACCTCGCGCGGAACCCGATCGAGCGCAACGAGCTCATTGTTCAGCTCGAAATACCTTGCGACCGCGGTGTTGAACCCAAGGCTCTCCATGTCCTCAGTCACGGCCTTGATGGAACGATGCAGGAATCTGCGTAGAGCGGGGCTGGCCTCTTCCTCGGTGATGAGCGCCTCACCCGTCTCGGGGTCGACGAAGTTTCGCCACAGCCGATACAGGAATCGCACGATCCCCACCGTGTCGCGCGTGGTCCATGGTTTCGATGCGTCGAGGGGCCCCATGAACATCTCGTAGAGCCGGAGCGAGTCGACTCCGAACTCTTCGATGAAGTCGTCAGGATTGACTCCATTCTTCTTTGACTTACCCATGCGGCCGGGTGACCGCTCCACCGTCTGCCCGTCGTACCACCATTTCCCGTCGCGTTCTTCCACCTTGTCGGCCGGTACATACACCCCACGCTCGTCGCGAAAGGCGTCGCTCAAGATCATTCCCTGGTTGAACAGCCGACTGAACGGTTCCGGCGTGGAGACGTGACCGAGGTCGAACAGCACCTTGTGCCAGAACCGGGCATAGAGCAGATGCAATACGGCGTGCTCGACCCCACCAACGTAGAGGTCGACGCCCGACTCCCCCATCCAGTACCGCTCAGCTCGAGAGTCGGCCATCGCCTGATCGTTGTGCGGGTCGGTAAACCGCAGGTAGTACCAGCACGATCCCGCCCACTGCGGCATCGTGTTCAGTTCGCGCTCGTATCGGATCCCGTCGATCTCGACAAAGCGCCACTCGGCCGCGACCCGGGCCAACGCCGGTACCGGGACGGCGTCCTTGTCGTCCGAGGCGCCTGGGCGGTAGTCGTCGGTCTCGGGCAGCAACAGCGGGAGCTCGGCGTCATCGACCGGCCGTAGTGCCCCATCGGGGGCGTGCAAGATCGGGATCGGCTCCCCCCAGTAGCGCTGTCGGCTGAAGAGCCAGTCGCGTAGTTTGTACGAGACCGTTCCCTCCCCGTACCCGTTGGCGCCCAGCCAGTCGATGATCGCCGCCTTGGCCGCGCTCGCGCCAAGACCATCGAGAAAGCCGCTGTTGATCATTGACCCGTCGCCGTGATAGGCCTTGCCAGTGAACTCCGCCGGAGGTTGCACGGTGCGGACGATCGGCAGGTCGAACTGCTCGGCGAACTCCCAGTCGCGGTCGTCCTCGCCGGGAACGGCCATGATCGCCCCGGTGCCGTATCCGGAGAGCACGTAGTCGGCGATGAAGATCGGGATCAGTTCCTGGTTCACCGGGTTCACGCAGAACGAACCGGTGAATACGCCCGTCTTGGCCTTGAGATCCGTCTGGCGATCGAGGTCGGACCTGAGCGATGCCGCGGTGCGGTAGGCATCAACCGCCGCAAGGGGCGTCTTCACACTGCCGGTCCACGCCTTCTTGGTGCCCTCCGGCCACGCGGCGGCCGTGAGTCGATCGACCGCAGGGTGTTCCGGGGCGAGCACCATGTAGGTCGCCCCGAAGATCGTGTCGGGCCGGGTCGTGAATACTTCGATGGCATCATCGGAACCGGCGACTGGAAAGCGAATCGACGCACCTTCGCTGCGACCGATCCAATTTGTCTGCATGGCCTTGACGGAATCGGGCCACTCGAGGAGTTCGAGGTCGTCGATCAGCCGGTCGGCATACGCGGTGATGCGCAGCATCCACTGCTTCAGCGGGCGCCGATAGACCGGATGATCGCCACGATCGGAACGGCCCTCCCGCGTGACCTCCTCATTGGCCAGCACGGTGCCCAGGGCGGGACACCAGTTGACCATCACTTCCGCCAGGTAGGCGAGGCGATGCCCGTCGACAAAGACTCGTCGCTGGGCATCGTCGAGAGACGACCAGGGTCTGCCGTCCGCCTCCCGCTTCCCGGTCTCCAGTTCCTCGATCAGCGCCGCGATCGACCGCGCCTTGCCGACGGCGGGGTCGAACCACGAGTCGAAGAGCCGGAGGAAGATCCATTGCGTCCAGCGGTAGTAGCCCGGATCGGTGGTATCGAGTTTCCGGTCCCAGTCATACGACAAGCCGAACGACCGCAGCTGCCGTTCGAAGGTGGCCACATTGCGTTCGGTGGTGATGCGGGGGTGGATTCCTGTCTCGACGGCGTATTGCTCGGCCGGAAGACCAAACGCGTCGAACCCCATCGGGTGCAGGACGTTGTACCCGCGCATGCGGTGGTAGCGCGCAAAGATGTCGGTCCCGATGTATCCGATCGGATGACCGACGTGCAACCCCTCGCCCGACGGGTAGGGGAACATGTCGAGCACGTAGAGCTTGGGCTTCGAACCGTCGAACCCCGCTTCGCCCGGATTGGACACCTTGAAGGTGCGCTGCTCCGCCCAGCGCTGCTGCCACTTCTGCTCGATCGCCTTATGGTCGTACCGGGCCATATCTCTCCGTCGGGAAGCGGAGGATAGAGGGGAGGGAAGGGCGCACCGCGCATCGAGAGTCCTTCCTCTCCTCGACGAGCGCAGTCTTCAGTCAACAGTCATCAGCCAGAATCGCGACCACGGCGATCGCGTGGACGATGGACTATTGACTATGGACTATTGACCGCTGAGGGCCGAAGGCCCTCGGCGTCCTTGCCCCAGATGGCGAACCAGATCGTGCCCAGGACTCCGAAGCCTGCGGCCACGAGGAGATTCAACTCGGGATCGATGATCCAGAGGAAGGCTCCGCCGAAAGCCGCCAGTGAAACCACGAGGTCGCGGATCAGGTAATACAGACCGAACATCGCGGCGCGGGCGTCGTCGGGACTCAGTTCCATGATGAGGGACTTGCGCGTCGGCTCCCCGAACTCCTTCAACCCACGCAGCACGAACGCGACCACAAGCCACCCAAACGACTCACTCACGAGCAGTACCAGCGGAAACAGGGTGAAGAACCCGAAAGTGGCCAGGATGAACGGTTTCTTGGTGAGTCGGTCGGCAGCGGCGGCAACCGGGATATAGATCAATACCGCCGTCACCATCTCGATCGCCGTGAGCATCCCGAACTGAACAGCGGTCACGGGCGACTCGATCGTCTTCATTGTCCACACCACGACGAAGGCGTAGGGAATCTGCTCACAGAAGCGAATCAGGATGTCGGACACCAGCAAGTTACGCATCGCCGGACTCATCCGGCGCATCAGCGCCCGCGGATGAAATGGCGCGAGGGCCGCGGCAGCGCGTGGCGGGTCTGCCGGGATCATCCGCTGCTGGAACAACAACGCGATCGCGGCCAATACGAACGCAGCCACGAACGCAGCCCGCACGCCGTCTCTTTCTCCCCACACCGCGATGAAGACTCCGCCAAGCAACGGACCCAGCGCCATGGGAACGCGCCGCACCAGAGAGTGCATGGTCACACCCATGGTGCGCTTCCCCGCCGGGAGCATTCGATAGATCACACTGAGGGTTGCCGGTGCCGAGATCGCCGACCACGAGATGAAGAGCACGGCACCAACGATCACCGCGGGCCACGCCGGGATGGCGATGACGATCGCGTAACCCGCCATCGCCACCAGGTTGAAGGCCACGAGCGAGCGGCGGGCACCGATGCGGTCGGCCAGATACCCACCCGGATACGAGTAGAGGGCGGAGAGTAGATTGTCCATCGCTTGCAGGAGACCGATGAGGATCGCCCCACCGCCGATGGCCAGCAGGTAAATGGGAAGGAACCGCTCGGCGAGGTGTTCCCCCGAGCCAACGAGCACCACTACAAGAAGAACCCCGACCGTGCCGCGCTGTAATCCGAGAAAGGAGCCGATCCGGCTCTTGCGAGTGACCGGAGGTTCGGTCACCCCGCAGCGACGCTGAGGCGACACCGATCGACTTCCACGTGGCTGCGAGTGACCCACTTCATGTTCGACCTTCCGAGCGGAACGGGAGGGAGGGTACAATCTCGCCCTCTTCGGGGCTGTAGCTCAGTTGGCAGAGCGCTTGCATGGCATGCAAGAGGTCAGGGGTTCGAATCCCCTCAGCTCCACAATGTCGCTTCCCGGGCCGACTTCGGCGGCTACGCCGCCGAACAGACGCCGGTCGGCCCTCCTCCACAGGTGGGGCCCCTGCCCCACCGCGTCCGTACTTCCGGTTTGAGTCCCCTCAATCTCGCCTTCGGCGACGGTCGGGCAAACGTCGAGCCCTACTCGACCTCTGTCATCTGCTCCCTACCACCTGCCAGCTGCCGGCTGACAATCAGGGAGCGCTCACCGGGACGGTGAGCACGGG
>JBBTKD010000112.1:0-1062 GCA_038059105.1 Actinomycetota bacterium
CGACTACGTATCAGGAATGACGGATCGGTTTGCTGTGAGGGAGTGGTCGAGGGTCGGAGGCGGGTAGGCAAGAGGTCAATCGTCAATCGTCAATCGTCCATCGTTCTTCGCGATTGACGATGGACGATGCGGCTCCTACAACACCACGTGCAAAATCGCCTTTGCGGTCAAGTGGGCCTTGCCGCGGTTGCGCCAAGAGCGACCCATACCGGTGCCATCGCCGACGGATCGCTGCTGAAGGCGGCGGCCAATGCGGTAACGATGGCGTAGCCGCGGGCGGCGCGCACTCGATGTGGTGAGATCGCTCCGCCGCTGCGGTCGGTGGCAGCGGCGACACGCCGCGGCCCGAGGAGCGCGACCATGCCGACTGCGGCGGGGGCGAGAGTCCCTACGTCAAATCCGACTTTAAGGTCCCACGAGGAGTATCCGGCGAGGCCGGTGACGATGACAGCCGCGATCAACAGTTCGCGTCGACGGTGATCCTGGAGCAGCAGGATGCCAAAGAGCGCGATCGCCGATGCCGTGAGTACCCCTGCCCCGGAGCTGCGCACCGCCACCGGTACTGCGAACCCGACCACGATGACGACATCCGGCCAGCGGAGCCGACGCCCCGTGGTTCCGGCGACCACCCGTGCGACAAGCAGTGCGACCGTTGAGGCGAGTAGGTCAGGGGTACCCAGAACGAGTCCGAGCGGAGCGAGCATCGCAGCGACCACGGAGAGACCGGGTCTGTCCGGATGGAGTTCCCTCACTATCGCCCAGCCGAGGAAGGTGGCGCCTCCCGCCGAGAAACCATGCGGAATTGCCGCCCTCCAACCGTCGCCCATCGCAAGCGTGACCAATCCCGCGACGGCACCTGACCCCGGGGAGGCGAGAAGCACGAATCGGTTGCTGGCCAGCGAGCGATCAAACGGCCTGGTGATCCCCGATCTGATGCGCATGGTCCGGCGACGGTAGACGCTCCATCGAGCGCCTCTCTGATCCGACAAGCTTGTGCGACCGCTCGACGACCCCGTGCCGAAAGGGGAGTTGCGCCACGGCGAGCCAGGGATCGTCCGACGG
>JBBTKD010000112.1:1162-28888 GCA_038059105.1 Actinomycetota bacterium
GCGATCTGAGCGAATGAGCCCGCCATGAACATGGCGATCTCACTGAGCGGCGCGGCGACGAGATGGCCAGCCTCGTGTACGCCGAGGTCGAACCAGTCAAAGAGAGGAACCGGCGAGCTCGCGACGAAGGCAGACCATCCCGAGGCGAGCGCGATCGACCCCAGCAGCGTCGTTCGGCCCCACCGTTGCCACGGGGTGAGGGTTTGCATCCCACACCATCGGCAGCGGGAAGCACGAAGGAAAGATGTCAGATTCCCCGGTGCCGGATGCCGGAGAGCGGATGCCGGATGCCGGAGAGCGGATGCCGGGTGCCGGATTCGGGAATCCGGTATCTGACCTTTAGCGATAGGGCGTGAGCAACGCGGCGAGGACGTCCATGTCGTCGCGTACCTCCGTTTGCCATGCCGCCAGACGTCGCGCCGTCGGGGCAACCACGAACATGAGCAGGATCGACGCACCCGCCCCGTAGATGACCCATACGCCGTTGCCTGCAGACCATGACAGCAACAGACCAACGGGTCCAACTGCGGCGGCGGCGAGCACGCCCCTCATCGTGACCCGGAACGCCCACACAGACAGATGACCCGCCGACCGATCATCTGGCGGCTCCCGGCTAGCGAAGGCGATGACCGTCGCCGCCAACCCCACGGCGGCGAACAACATGATCTGGGCAGTGACTTCCTCGATGCGGGGCTCGCCCGAACCACCGCCGAGAGTCAGGACTGCGACGGCAGTGATGACCGAAGCAACGGAGAGGAACGTGACCGCCGATCGCAGCACCAGCAGCACCGGGCCCTTCGGAGGCTGCAACAGCGCAATGCGCAACGCGAGCAGAAAAGCGGGACGCCAACCGGGGTCTGTGGTTGGCGTCATCGGGAGAGTTTGGCATGAGGACGGCAGGATTCCGGGTTGCCGGACTCCGGATGCCGGAGATGCCGGATTTCGGATGCCGGACACCGGATGCCAGAGAAGAGGCAAGAGCTTCGACGTCCCTTCCCGAGTCTGGAATCCGGCATCCGAAATCCGGAATCCGTTGTACCCAGACGCGAATCACGGGCCCGGAGGCGGCCCGTGACTCGCGGCACGATCTGGGATCGATCAATCCCGGTTGCGAAGACCCTCGGACAGGTCTCGGGGTGAGCCCGAGGGCTTCGCAGCCGGAGTCGAGTGGGAGTGGATCGTGACCATGTGGCTCAGTTCCATCGACAGTGATCACCCCGAGAAAAGAGGACCATCCCAGAATGGCCCAATCGGACTAGTCCCCACCAAGTCCGGTCGGAAGACGAGGGCCCGCGTCGCCCTGAAAGACCCTGCCCGCAGCGAGCCACGCCGAGAGGTCGGTGAAGCCCATTGGTTTGGCAATGAAGTAGCCCTGAGCGACGTCACACTCAGCAGCGCGCAGCAGATCCCACGTCCCCCGGTTCTCCACCCCTTCGGCGACGACCCGCATTCCGAGTGAGTGCACCAGGCCCGCGGTCGATGTCACGATCTTTGCCTGACGCTCGTCGACGGCCATGTCCATGACGAAGGACCTATCGATCTTGACCTCATCGATCGGAAGGCCGCTCAGATAGGAGAGCGATGAGTACCCGGTGCCGAAGTCGTCGATCGAGAGGGTCACGCCGATCTCGTCGAGCGAATTGAGCACCAGTCGAGCGCGCGCCGAGTCGGTCATCATCGTCGTCTCGGTCACCTCGAGGGTGACTGCCTGAGGGTCGACGTCGCACTCGCCAATCAGGCGGGCGACCAGATCGGGGAACTCCGGGTCGCTCAGGGACGAGGCGGCGATGTTCACCGCCACCGAAAGACGCTGGCCGTCGTTGCGCAGCCGGCCGAGGTCACGAAACGACACGCGCAGGATATGTTCCGTAAGCGGCCTGATGAGTCCAGTTCTCTCGGCGAGCCCGATGAACTCTTCAGGAGCAACGAACCCGTGACGGGGGTGGAGCCAGCGCGCCAACGCCTCGACGCCGGCGATCGAACCATCTTCGAGATACGCCTTCGGCTGGTAGTGCACCGCGAGCGTCCCGGCCTCGATGGCGTCGCGTAGCTCTCCGGCCAGCGCGAGCCGCCGGGTGCTGTAGCGATCCCGCTGCGGGTCATACACCTCGAAACTCGATCCCCCTGCCTTGGCCTCATACATGGCGACGTCGGCGCGCCGCAGCAGCGTCTCGCCGTCGGTGCCGTGATCGGGAGCAAAGGCGATCCCGATGCTGCCGTTCACCTGGATGGCGAGACCCTCGTTGATGAACGGACGTTGCAGTACCGCACCGATGCGGCGGGCCCAATCGGACACCTCGGCCACACCGCGAACGTCGCGCAGGACGATTCCGAACTCGTCACCGCCCAGACGCGCGATGTGATCATCGCCTCCCACCTCCTCGGAGAGTCGCAGTGCGAGATCCTGAAGCAGCGCGTCGCCGCGTTGATGACCCAGGGTGTCGTTCACTTCCTTGAACCGATCGAGGTCGATGAGCAGCACAGCCACACGGGTCTCGCTGTCACGAGCCTTGCGTAATGCGTCTTCGACCACGATTGTGAAGTGCAGACGGTTGGGGAGGCCAGTAAGAGCGTCGTGCAGCGCCTGATACTCCTTGCGACTCATCTCCGTCCGGAGACGGTCGAGGAGTCGACCACGCTCGAGTGCGACCCTCGCCTGACGGGCGAGCGTGTCGAAGAGCCTGAGTTCATCGGGTCCAAACGATGAGCCCCGCTCCGGAGCGCCGACCACCAGCAGTGCCGCGGTACCGCTGTCACCGCGCATGCAGGCGACGAGTGCGTCGGTGATCCCACGACGCCGATAGTGCTCTGCGACGACCTCCGGTACATCGGCGAGCACGGCGACGGCGGTTGCGGGTTCGGTGAGTTCTCCGAGGGACTCGATGAGCGCAGGCGGCGCTGGGCGCCGCTGGGACGGTCCGGTACCCTCACTGGACGTCGCCGTCGAATCAACGCCGCGCGAGAGCACGACCTCCGCAAAGCGGGCGGAGAAGAGCGAGCGAGCGTGGGCAAGTGTCGCCTCGAGCAGCTGGTCGGTGTCGACTGCACCGTCGATGGCATTAGTGAACCCGTGAACCGCCTCCAGGTCTTCAAAGCGTCGACGGAGAGACCCGTACACCCGGACGGCGCCGTGGAGCGCGACGGCAACCACCCCGAGACCGATAACCGAGATCGGTTCAATCCAGTAGATCGCAAGACCGCCGACGGCCACCGCTGCTGCCGCCAGAGAGATGATGAGGCCGGGGAGGAGTGAGCGAACGACCTCCCCCGGCTTGCGTCCCGGGACTTTCAGCAGGAGTGCCGCCGCCACGAGTCCGCCGTTGACGAGCAGCGTCGCACCGAGGGCGATGGCGCCCACCGCCAGGCCCACGATCGATACCGGCGAGTGGCCGTCGAGCAGACCGCGATAGATCGCCAGACCTGCAGCGGAGTCGAGATAGGAGAGGGAGAGATTGAAGAAGAGCCGTTCACCACGCGACTTGTGGCGAATCGCGAGCGCGGAGCCGGAGCCGAGCAGACGGCCCACGATCAGTCCAGTGGGTGAAGCCGAGGCAAGACCGAGCAGCAGGGGAATCTCCGAGAGGGAGGCGCTGTGACCGACACCCTTCATCTGGATACGGATCGAGAACGTCTCAGAGACGAGAAAACCAACGGCGATCACCCACCATGGCAATGACAGCGGGGGGATTGGAGCGTCCGCCCTGAGCGCAAGGGCGTGCAGTGGCACTGCCGCCACCACCATGGCGACCCCGAGCGCGATGATCCGGACCCGCACAAAGCGAGCCGGAGACGCGGCTTCTTCAGGCGTCATTCCGTCCCTTTTCTCTCAGATGTTCCCAATAAGTGTCGGCGCTCCTGTGGCGACCTGAAGCGATCCCTCCTGCCCCGCGACACCCTCCGATTAGCCTCCCGCCGTGCCACGCACCGTCCTCGTCGTTAACCCCCGGGCAGGCCGCGGCAGGGTGGGAAAGGAACTCCCCCGCCTCGTCGCCACCCTGAAGGCTGCCGGGGCAGAACCTCAGGTGATGACGACCCAACGTCCCGGCCACGCCACAGATCTCGCCCGCACGGCGTCGCGAAACGGCGCGGATACGGTGGTCGCCGTTGGGGGCGACGGAACGGTGAACGAGGTCGTCAACGGTCTGATCCTCGACGATCGCCCCATCGGGCATGCCGCCCTCGGGGTTGTCGCCGCTGGCTCAGGAGCCGACTTCGCCCGCTCGTTCGGCTACCCGCCCCATACCGGGGAGCGCCTGCACGGAATCCTCGGCGGCACCACGCCACTCGACGTCGGACGGCTTACCTGTGACACCGCAAGCGGTCAGATCACGCGCTACTTCGTCAACGTCGCCGAAGCCGGCATGGGTGCCGCGACGGTTCGCGCCGCCGAACGACTCCCCCGGCGCCTCGGGAAGAGCCGCTACCTGGTCGCCTTCTGGCCGACCCTCGCTGGCTTTCGTCCCTGCGAGGTGACCGTCGTAGCCGATGACGAGCGCTTCACTGGGCGCACCCACAACGTGATCATCGCCAACGCCGGCTACTTCGGCGGAGGCATGCGCATCTCGCCCCACTCCGATCCCATCGACGGTGTCGTCGACCTGCAAATCAACATCGGACCGAAACGGCAGGCGGTGACTCTGATCCCGAAAATCTTCAAGGGGCGACACCTGCCAGACAAGCGCATCGTGCAGATGTCGGGACGAACCGGCAGCGTCGACGCCGCGAGCCCCCTTCCGGTCGAGGCCGACGGCGAGATGATCGGAACGACCCCGCTGACGTTTGCGGTCCTTCCCGGTGTGCTGCGCCTCCGCACCGGCTGAGAGTGCGTCGCGACAGGTGATCGACTCGGAACCTGATCCTGGGACATGCCGTGCGCTTCCACCGGCGTAGTACCTTTGCCTCCGCTGCGCCCGTAGCTCAATTGGATAGAGCGTCTGACTACGGATCAGGAGGTTGGGGATTCGAGTTCCTCCGGGCGCGCCACTCGAGTCGACCATGAACAAGAGGGTCGCTCCTCTTCGAGCCCTACCCGGGCTCGAAACCGTCACTCCACAGAGCGAGCCCTTCGGGCTCGCACCCCCATGGCTGGTTGGGGATTCGAGTTCCTCCGGGCGCGCTGGGCCTTCGGCTCCTCTCACCGGAGGCTTCTACCCCACCGCAGCATTCTGCCGATGAGACGAGGTGCGAGAAGTGGGGTGCCCGACGCAAGAGGGCGGGCCCATGGGCCCGCCCTCTTACCGACATTGTCTCCGTGTCGTCAGTGATCCTGCCGAACCAGCTTGATCCCGATAATGACCGGATCATGATCCGATACCCGGTACGGCAGTGGTTCATACAGGGCGTCCTGCGCTGGCTGCTTGAACGACATGTCGTAGTCCAGGATGTCCGGCTCGTCGGCATTGATGTGGAACGCGGTCACGCCGCGAATCTGGGAGAGCAGAGAACTGCTCGCCAGGGCCTGATCGAGGCTTCCCAGCTGACCGTCAAACAGGTAGCCGTACGCCGTCGGGCCCTCGAACAGCTGCAACAGATCGGTGAAGTCGTCCCCGTTGCCGGTGACGCCGTCCACTCCCTCCTTGATGGTGTCAATGGGATCCTCCATCGCATAGCTGTTGAGGTCACCCATGATCAGCACGTCTTCGTCGCCGCTGTTGTCCTGTAGCCAAACCACATAATCCAACAGCGCTTCGGCCTGAGCCACCCTCGTCAGGTTGCACTGTGCCTGATGAACATCGAATGGATCGCCGATGCTCGCGCAGCTCGAACCCTTCGACTTGAAGTGGTTCACCACCACCGTAAAGGCTCGGCGGTTGCCGTGGTCCGACTCGTCCTCGTCAGTCGTGAACGTCTGCGCCAGTGGCGGCCTCCCCAGCGGTTCGATGCCCGAGAGACCGGGCAAGGGCCGCACCTGGTCGAATGCGATGTCGCGGAGTGCGACCGGAGCACCAACGGGCGTCACCTCCGAGGTCCGGTAGATGATCTCGTTGCGCACCGGATAGTCGTTGTAGGCGCTCGGCCCGCCGTGGGCAGCCGCCTCGCCCACCCACGCCCAGGTACCGGCACCTTCAGCTGCATTGAGCTCCTCGACCAAGGTCAGGACCGCGTCGTGCCTCCGGCTGCCGTCGTCGTCGCGGATGTCGTTTTCGATCTCCTGGAGGCCCACGATGTCGGCATCCAGCGCAATGATGCCCGCCACCAGCTTCGCCAGCTGTCGGTCGTACTCGGCAACAGAGTCGGCGCCGCGGCAATCCGAAAGGCCGGTCGGTCCGCATACGTCGGGGCCGCCGTCGATCGTGGTGAAGAAGTTCAACACGTTGAACGACGCCACCCGAAGCTGGCCATGCATGGAGTCGGGCGAATCGGGCCGGGGGTTCGCCGCGACATGCGTTGCCCCCTGCGTGGGATGGATCCGGTATCTGCCAGAAGCCTGGGCCATCACGCCCGTGATGTCTTGCAGGATGTCTCCCCCGCGGAACGTGTTGGTGAGCGTGAACTCGAGGCCGTTCGGGTGGATCGCCGGGTCGGGATTCTGGCTCGTACGCCCGTCGTCCAGGGTGATCCGCGACAGGCCGTTGGCCGTGGCAAGGGCGAACGCGTCCGGCGATCCGGGATCGAACACCTGGCTCGGCTGGTACTGCCGGGAGGTGGTGACGACGATCTCACCGAAGCGATCGAAGTTGAAGAACTCCGAGATGTACAGGTCCTGCTCGAAGGTCACCAGCATTCCCTCGTACTTCTCCCAGTCCGACTGATTGGTCACCGGCATGTCGACCGCCGTCGGCGACGGTCCCGTCGTCGGCCCGGAGTTGACGACCAGAGTCACACTCGCGATTTCGGTCATGTTGCTGAACTCCGTGACCTTGCCGGTCACCTCGACCAGGTCCCCCACCTCCACCGGCCCGGCTGCGGGAGCGAAAACAAAGATGCCCTCGGACGTGGCGGGATTGCCATCCGCATCGGAGTCCTCTTCCTGAACGAAGAAGCCGCCCAGCTGAGGACCGGCGAAGGTGTTGCCCTGAAAGTCGCCGACGACCACGCCATGGACGATGACATCGGCGTTGAGATAGGGCGATGACGCCCCCGACCCCTGAATCTCATGGATGAATCGCTCCACCGGCACCGCGGCGGCGGCGACCGACAACGGCAGGAGAGCCGAAATCAGTCCAACTGCTACCAGAACGGGCGCGCCTGTTCGCATACGTCTGATCACATTTCCTCCTCATCTCGGTCCCGGGACGCCTGGCGAAGCACCCTGCCGGGGATCGACCCGAGCAGAGCCGCAGCAGACCGGTACATCGGACTCGCCATTAAACGAAAGAGTACCCCCTCCAGAATGCCGATGAATGGGTGCTTCGGCGCCCCACCGCTTCCCGGCAGACCGCTCCTGCTTCGCTCCTAAGGTCTCCGGCGGGCGACCAGGAGGTTCCGTGAACGAGCAACTCGCCGACCTCTCCTCCCGCTTCTGGGACGTCGCCATGGCCAACTCGCCGATGTGGGCAAGCCTTCTCGGCGACCGCCGTTTCGATGCGGAGGTCGAGGATCTCTCCCGCGAGCACGAGGACGAGGTCATCGAACAGCTCGACGGGATCATCGCCTCGGCGCAGGCCATCTCCCCGGAAGGACTCGAGCGGAACGACCGCATCACCCGCCACGTGCTCATCTCGGAAGCCGAGGGCATCGTCGGCAATCTGCGCAGCCGCACCGCCGAGTTCCTGGTCGACCCGATGCTCAGCCTGCACATCGACATCATTCAGGCGGTGCCGCAACTCCGTGCCGCCACCGACGAACAGGCGTGGGCGTTCGTCGAGAAGGCGTCGAAGGTGGGCATGCAGTTCGACCAGGCGCTCGAGCGACACCGCCAGGGTGTCGCCAATGGAAGGACGCCACCGCGCGTCGCCGTCGAGAAGGTGCTCGCCCAGCTCGACGCGTTTGCGGGGTTGAGCGTGAGCGAGAACCCCTTCATGCAGATCGCGTTGCCCGACGAGTGGGACGATCTGAAGCGAGCCCGCTGGAAGCACGCTATGGAAGAGCAGGTCACCAGTTCGATCAACCCGGGATTCGCCCGGTACCGCGACGGGATCGCCGCGGATGTTCTCTCCAAGTCGCGACCGCCGGAGAAGTCTGGAGTCTGCTGGCTCCCCGACGGTGAAGAGATCTACCGGCGGGCAGTCAAGCGATACACGTCACTGGACACTGACCCCCACGAGGTCCACCAGATCGGACTCGACGAGATCGCCTCGCTCGAGGACGAGTACCGCACCCTCGGGAGCAAGGTGCTCGGGACCACGAGCATCTCGGAGATCTACCACCGCCTCCGCAACGATCCCGCTCTCCGCTTCAAGACCGCGCAGGAAGTGCATCGCGCCGCGGAGAGCGCATTGGCCCGTGCTACCGAGGCGATCCCTGACTGGTTTGGGCGGTTGCCCGAGGCTCCGTGCATCGTTCAACCGGTTCCCGACGTTGGTGCGGCCGATGCCACCATCGCGTACTACTTCCCGCCGTCAGACGACGGCAGGCCCGGGATCTTCTTCATCAATCTCTCCGAGCCGGAGACCCGGACGCGGTTCGAGTCCGAGGTGCTCGCCTTTCACGAAGCCATCCCCGGACATCACCTCCAGTTGGCGATCGCCCAGGAACTACAGGGGGTGCCTGCGTTCCGTCGTCACGGCAACGTCACGGTCTTCGTCGAAGGTTGGGGTCTCTACACGGAACGGCTCGCCGACGAGATGGGTCTCTACTCCGGCGACGTGGAACGGATGGGAATCCTCTCGTTCGATTCATGGCGCGCCGGACGGCTCGTGGTCGATACCGGTCTGCACGCCCTGGGCTGGAGCAGGCAGAAGGCGATCGACTACTTCGTGGAAAACTCACCGCAGGCGATCAACAACATCGTCAACGAAGTCGATCGATACATCGGCTACACCGGCCAGGCCCTCGCCTACAAGATGGGGCAACGCGAGCTGTTCCGACTCCGCAGCGAGGCACAGAAGGCGATGGGACCGCGCTTCGACATCAAGGGATTCCACGACACCGTGCTCGAGTCCGGTCCTGTCCCGCTCGGACTCCTCGGCGACCTCGTGCGCGAGTGGGCGGCGGGCTAAGCGGATGATCTCAGATATCAGACGTGATCTGATATCTCCATCTGATACCTCGCCAATACCTCGGGAGGATCTAGTGGCGCTCGCCAACGATGACGGAGACGGTGCGTCCACCGTCCAGACCGCCGAGCACCATCTCCACCTCAGTGCCGGGCTCCGTGTGACGCACCAGGTCGCTCAACTGTTCCATCGACACGATCGACTCGCCGTCGAACGCGACCACGCGGTCTCCCGAATGAATGCCCGCCTTGTCGGCAGGTGACTCGGGGAGGACATCGACCACGAGCACGGCACCCGGAGTGTCCCGACCGGTGATGCCGAGGAATCCCTGACCGGCGATCACTTCATCGGAGCCGTCGGGACCGGACCCCGGACCGCGACCGCCACCTCCGGGAAACATCGGGCCGTGCCCCGGCATGTGGCCCTCGAAGGCAATGTCGCCGCCGAATACCTCGGTCGCATCGTCTTCGCCGACCGCATGTCCCACGGCGTACCCGGCGCCGAACACCGCAACCGCGACGAGAAACGCTATTGCCCAAAACATGGTGCGGTCGGTTGTCGCTGGCTCCGCCGCCTCTGTGGTCTTCTTGGGGGACATCGATCACTCCTCGTTCGGGGTCATGTGCAACCTGATCTGCACGGGGGACAGGGTTCCGCACATGGCTAATTGCGCGATGAGAAGCGATGCGGAACGAGATGAGATTCGAAAACGATCGTGCACCCCGCCGTCGAATCGAGGTGACCGGCGCGTCCCCGACCGTCGGCTCCGGCCAGGCACCCCTGCGGCACCCGGGAACAACCGCTCAGGGCTGCTTCCTTCCGGACCTGACCCGGTTCACGGTGCCCCGCCGCGCAGGACCCAGCCTTCAACACCTCGTCTCGGGCGCTCGACCCGACCGTCCTCGACCCTCGGGCGGGGATTCGGCCCCGCATAGAGAGGGTTTCGGGTTCAGGGCACCCCTAGCGCCCCGCTTAGCACGATCGGTCTGGAGGTTACCCGTTGCCCGTCGAAGACAGAACCGGGATGGCAGATGTAGACACGCGACACCAGACGCCTCTCTGCTCCGGCTGGAGCCTGATGCCTGGAGCCTGGTGCCTACCGCGGAGGGAGGGGGATTTGAACCCCCGTGACGATTTTCACCGCCAACACGCTTTCCAGGCGTGCGCACTAGGCCGGACTATGCGATCCCTCCTGGATGCCGCGAGAGTGTAGGGAACACATGACTACCTCCTTTGACGATGCCATGCGACTCGCCCTCACCGCCGCTCGGGAAGCAGCGACGGCAGGCGAGGTGCCGGTCGGCGCGGTGCTGCTCGACCCCAACGGTGCAGTCGTTGCGACAGACCACAACCGCGGAGTGGAATTCGTGGATCCCACCGCGCACGCCGAGATGCTGGTGTTGCGCAAGGGCGCCAGCCGGGCCGCCGACTGGCGGCTTAACGGACACACGCTTGTTGTGACCCTCGAACCGTGCGCCATGTGCGCAATGGCAGCCGTATGGGCGCGGGTCGACCGCATCGTGTACGGCGCCTCCGATCTCAAGGCAGGCGCGGCGTGGAGTCTGTACAACATCCCTCAGGATGCCCGACTCAATCACCGATGTGAACTGGTCTCCGGTGTACTCGCCGCAGAAGCGTCGGCACTGCTCGCCGAGTTTTTCGCGGCGAGGCGGGACTGAGGTCGGAGGATCGAGACCTACAATCGCAAGAGAGGTCTTAGGTACCAGGCACCAGGCACCAGCCAGAGAAGATTCTGGAGCCTGGAGCCTGATGCCTGATCCCTGATTTGGGAGGGGTGGCCGAGCGGCCGAAGGCGGCAGTCTCGAAAACTGTTGGGCCGGGTTTCCGGTCCCGTGGGTTCAAATCCCACCCCCTCCGCGGCAGGTACCAGGCTCCAGGCTTCAGCCGGAACATCTGGACCTGGTGCCTGGCATCTGGGCATCCGGCCTCCGGTACCCGGTATCCGAGGCGCCGAGACCTTTAGAGCCTCTCCCGCCCTTCCGATGTAAGCCTTCGGATGTTCCTCGGGAATCGGACCATTGCTCGGCGCGTCCTTGCCTTCCCGCGTCGTCGTGCGGAACTACTGGCGACCCTGACGACCGAGATTCAGTCGGGGCCCACGACCCGTCCGCTGGTGATCGCCAACGTATCGAAGACCTACCACGACGGACGATCTTCGGTCCCCGCCCTCGACCGCGTGAATCTGAAGGTGGCGCAGCGAGAGTTCGTGTGCCTGGTCGGAGCCTCGGGGTGTGGCAAGACCACTCTGCTGAACCTCATCGCAGGCATCTACCGCCTCGATCACGGATCCATTGACACCGGCGACCGGCGCATCGGGATGGTGTTTCAGGAGCCGGCACTTTTCCCGTGGCTCACTGTCGCTCGCAACATCGATCTGGCGATGCGGCTACGGGGAGTCGAGCCCGACACGCGCAATCGACGCATCGAGGAACTGCTTCGTCTGGTGCACCTCGAGGGATTCGGAGAGAGCCGTCCCCACGAACTGTCGGGTGGGATGCAGCAGCGCTCCGCCCTCGCCCGCGCGTTGGCGCAGGAGGCCGACCTGCTCCTCATGGATGAGCCGTTCGGGTCGCTCGACGCCATGACCCGCGACCGCCTGCATGACGAACTGGAACGCATCTGGCTCACGACCGACCTCACCATCCTGTTCGTCACCCACAACGTGCGCGAGGCTGTCAGGCTCGGCGATCGCGTAGTCGTCCTCTCGAGCCGCCCGGGAAGGGTGGCCGCCGAATTCACCGTCGACATCGAGCGTCCCCGTCGAGCCGACTCCGCGGCTCTGGCACGTGTCGCCGCGCAAGTCACCGACCGTCTGCGGCAGGAGGTGCGGCGACATGGTCACTGATTCCTACCTTGACGCCGACCTGCGCGGACTCGATGCGCTCGACACCCCGCGGATCGAAGTCGGAAGTCTCGCCCGGCGTGTCTGGTCGGCGATATGGCCCAAGCTGCTCGCGGTGACGATCGTATTCGCCGGATGGCAGGCCCTGGTTTGGTCCGGCTGGCGACCGACCGACGTGATCCCGCTGCCGGCCACAGTGCTCTCGGAACTCGGCTCGATCATCACGACCGCATCGTTCTACCAAGCGGTAACGATCACGATGCAACGAGCGGTGTTCGGATTCTTCCTCGCGATCATCGTGGGCCTGGTGGTCGGCGTGGCAGTTTCTCGAAGCGACCTCCTGCGTCGCGCGGTCGGTTCGATCATCACCGGACTCCAGAGCATGCCGTCAATCGCTTGGTTCCCCTTTGCCATCCTGCTCTTTGGTCTAAACGAGAGTGCGATCCTGTTCGTGATCGTGCTTGGGGCGGCGCCGGCGATCGCCAACGGGTTGATCTCGGGAATCGACCACATTCCTTCGATCCTGCTTCGAGCGGGGAAGGTGCTCGGAGCCAAGGGAGTGGCGGCATGGCGGCACGTGGTGTTGCCGGCGGCGCTGCCTGCGTTTGTCTCGGGACTCAAGCAAGGATGGGCGTTCGCCTGGCGATCACTCATGGCCGGCGAGTTGCTGGTGACCATCGCATCACGCCCGTCGATAGGAGTGCAACTCAAGACCGCCCGTGACTCACTGGACGCCACCGCCCTGCTGGCGATGATGATCGTGGTGCTGGTGATTGGCATCGTGGTCGACTCGGTGCTGTTCGGTTCAGTAGAACGCCGTATCCGCCGGAACCGGGGAGTGCTTGGCGGAGGAGTAGACGCGGTCCGGTGAAAGTCAGGCACCAGGCACCAGGCGCCAGGAGGAATCTGAGCTGACATCTTCTTGAGCGGAGGGAGTGGGATTCGAACCCACGGAACCCCGCAAGGGGCTCAACAGTTTTCAAGACTGTCGCCTTCGTCCGCTCGGCCATCCCTCCAAGGCCATTATGACCCGCGGTTGCGGTGCCTCCGGAACAGATGACTCCCCTCGCAGACCCGGGTGCCGATCTCAATGCGAGAGAGGGGCGGTTAGGGTTGCGCCCCTGGGGCATCGGAGCGAGCGGTATCCGGCTGACACCTGATACCTGATACCTGATGCCTTTCTCGGGAGAGGTGGCCGAGCACGGTCGAAGGCGCTCGCCTGCTAAGCGAGTAAGGGGCGTATAGCCCCTTCGAGGGTTCAAATCCCTCCCTCTCCGCTCGGTCCACGACGGGGTAGTCGGACAAACCCGGCGTAGATACGCTTGATCGGCAATGTCGGACAAGGGGTCAACGATGGGTCATGTGACGGTTCTTGCGGAGTCGGCCTATCTCTTCGCGATGCCTACGTGGTCGCTTGGTGCCGGTCGCCTCGTCGACATCGTGGGCACCGCCGACGAGTACAACGAGTCGCTCAACCCGCAACAGGCCGACGCACTCGCACTATGGATGGACTGGCATGCCGTAGGTCGCGACCTTGCCTACGCGCTCTACCAATTCAAGTCAGCAGAAGACGCCGCCTAGCGAATGGCGAAGAAGAAGCCATCGCCCGCTCGCCAAGCTTCCGCTCGCCAGGTTTCTGGCGAGGTTTCCGTGAGCGCCACTGCCTCCTTGGTCTGGCAAGGCCCGATACCTCCCGCCCATGAGATGGAGCACTACGAACGGGTCATGCCGGGTTCGGCGAATCGGATCTTGGCAATGGCCGAGTCGCAGACCGGTCACCGACAGCAACTGGAGACCACGGTCGTCACAGGCAACATCGAGTCGGAGAGGCGGGGACAGCGATATGGGCTCGCAGTTGTCGCTGCTGGTCGGCTGGACATGAACCAGAAGAAGGTGCGAGAAGCGATCAAAGTCGTGGATTTAGCTGCGGGCCTCAAACACGTCTACGAGACGATGGGGCAATAGGCACGGAAAATCACCAAACCGGTCAGCCGTTGATGCTCATGGACCTCGGGGGAAAGTCGGGGACTTCAGCGAATTCGGACTGACCCTCTACCTCAGCCCTGTTACAGCTCCGCCGCTTCAGCTCAATGAAAAGCACCACACTTCCCCTACTAGCCATGAGATCGAACTCGGGGAGAATGCGGCCCGGACCCAACATCCGCTCTGCGAGAGCGGCCCTCAGAAACTCGGAGATGGTCTCTCCAGCCTCCGATGCAGCCACCTCAAGACGATCCAACTCGTCGGATGGCAAGCGAAATGAGACAACCTCCGACTTCCTCGGTGTGACGGCGATGTCCGTTGACATTTCGTCCCACATCAGAGGGTTGTTGCGACCTTCAAACATCTCATCAGCACCCATGTCCGCCTCGTTCATGTCAGTGCCCTGCCTTGCTTCTCTCATACCAGGCTTTGTCGCCAGCCTCTGACGGCCATCCAGTCACTGCCCGCCACCTACCGCGGAGAATCGTCTCGACGATACAGATCGTCCACAGCGCCCCGCCTCGGTCAGGCCCGATCATCTGAAATGTCGCCGAACGTTCTGTCCGGTTTCTCCGAAACCGCGGATGCTCCAGGGCGACGGAGAGAACCACCGATCGGGACACTCCGTGGCGGGCAAGCTCGCCCAGATTCCCGTCGTCCCACTCCCACTCCTCGATGGCCAGCCGAGGCACCTCTTAGATTCCATCTTGCGATGCCGTAAACATATGTATACACTGTAACACGTCAGAAAGGAAAAGGGAATGGCCACGATCGAGATGCTCACCCTCGCCAATCATGTCGAGGCAATCAACGGACTTCTCTACCTCTCCGGTGCCGGGTGGAACCGGGTCACCCGGAGATACCCGAAAGGTGGAGTTCCGACACCGCACAACTTCGGCATAGGGGTGAGCGTCCTGGTGCCGTGGACGGAAGCGAACCGAAAGCACCACTTGTCCCTTCGCATCGAGGATGAGGACCAACACGAACAGCCTCTCCTGCGCGTCAATGGGGAGTTGGAGGTCGGACGACCGGCGGGAGTCCCGGAGGGATCGGATCTTCGAGCTGTGTTGGCGTCACAAGCCACCCTGCAGTTTCCCTCCGCAGGTGGATACCGCGTGGTGGCGGATCTCAACGGGGAGTCGCGCAACTACGGGTTCATCGTTGTCGATGAGGTCACGCCCTCGTAGGCGGCGCGAGCGTACAACGGTGCCGACCCTTGCTGCTTCCTGAGCACCACCCCATACACGAACCCCATCGGGCCCATTCGCCAGACCTTCTCGAGGTGCAGCGGGCCGTTGGCGTAGAGCTCTTGAGGTGGGGGGAGTGCGTCGAGGCTGCGGTGCAAGTAGCGGTACTCACCGATGGCGCCGATCGACGCTCCCGCGACCGGGAGGACCACGGCGGTACCCAATCGATGCAGCCGTCGCTTCCACGGCGACTCGGGGCGACCGAGGTCGACGATTGCCGCGACTCCCCCGGGGCGCAGCACCCGGGCGATTTCGGACATCGCCTCGGGGATCGAATCGAGGTTGCGCATGACATACGCCGAGAACACCCCGTCGAACCATCCGTCGCGAAACGGGAGACGCTCCCCCTTGCCGACCACGCGCCGCGTCAAGGGATTGATCGCCAGCATCTCCGGCGAAGGATCGAGAGCGACGATCTCTCGATCGCCGAGATCTGGATTGGCGGCACCGGTGCCGGCGCCGAGGTCGAGAACGCGCCCCGGCGGGAGATGGGCAATCGCGGTGCGACGCCAATCGTCGTCGTGACCCAGCGAAAGGATGCGGTTGAGCCGGTCGTACCGGCGAGCGATCCGGGAGAACACCTCCCGGTTGCTCACGTCAGTCGCTCGAACCCGACGAGGGGTCGGAGCACCTCGGGGACCACCACCGAACCGTCGGACTGCTGGCCGTTCTCAAGAATGGCGATGAGGGTGCGGCCGACGGCGACTGCGGTCCCGTTGAGGGTGTGGGCGATCGTGGGTTCGCCGTTCGCCGTTCGATAACGGATGCGCAACCGACGGGCCTGATAGTCGGTGGTGTTGGAGCACGACGTGAGTTCGCGGTAGGCGTTCTGACCGGGGAACCAGCCCTCGATGTCGTACTTCTTCGCAGCCGAATCACCGAGATCACCGCTGCACACGTTGACCACCCGGTACGGGATGCCGAGGGCGCTGATCAGCGATTCCTCGATGGCGAGCAGGGCTTCGTGTTCGTCCCAGGATCGTTCCGGGGTGGTAAACGAGAACATCTCCACCTTGTCGAACTGGTGCACCCGGAAAATCCCGCGGGCGTCCTTGCCATAGGTGCCCGCTTCGCGGCGAAAGCAGGTGGAGAACCCGGCGTAACGCATGGGAAGATCGCCACCGTCGAGGATCTCATCGGCGTGCATTCCGGCGAGCGGTACCTCGGCCGTGCCGACGAGATAGAGGTCGTCGGACGTGACCACTCCATCGGCGTCCGACACGCCCACGGCGTAGACCTGATCGCGCGCTCCAGGAAAGAAGCCCGTGCCGAACAGGGCCTGATCGCGCACCAGAACCGGCGGAACGACCGGCGTGAATCCCTCGGCCATCAACCTGCCGAGTGTCCACTGCACGAGGGCAAACTCGAGCAGCACCGCGTTTCCCTTCAGATATGCGAAGCGCGATCCGGAGACCTTGGCGCCGCGATCCATGTCGAGGATGCCCAGGCGTTCACCCAGGTCCACGTGATCGAGCACAGGGAAGTCGAAGAACACCGGATCACCGTGCGACTTGATCTCGACATTGTCTGCGTCGGTCAGACCCTTCGGAACTGAGCGGTGCGGCGGATTCGGCAACGGCACCCACACCGCCTCAAAGCGGGCATCGAGCGCATCGGCCTCGATGAGCGCAGTCCTGTAGCGCTCGGCAAGGTCGGTGACCGCGGCGATCGCCTTCTGCTTTTCGGCGCCCTGGAGACGAGCGATCTCCTTACCGGTGCGGTTCTGCTCGGCGCGCATCTCCTCGGCAACCATCCGGGCACGGCGTCGCTCCTCATCGAGCGCCACCAGCGCGGGAACGTCGACGGTCAGCCCGCGGTGAGTAAACGACGCCGCAAGAGCATCGGGATCAGTACGAAGAAGAGAGACGTCGAGCATGGGGGAATGGTAGGGGAGGCATCAGGCATCAGGCATCAGGCAGAGCGAACAAAGAGGGGCTGGAGAGCAGCCTACGAATCCGGTCTTACCTGAAGACTGAGGACTGAAGACTGAGGACTTCCTCAGGCCCCCGCCAGCGCTCTCTCCACCGCCGTCTGCTCTTCCGCTGAGAGGGGTTCGATGCCTTGGCCGTCGCGGATCATCTTGGTGAAAAAGAGTGACTGGCGTGGTCCGTGAAGCAGGGTGATGACGAGACCGTCGCGACGTTCGTTGAGGAGTGCGATCGCCCGTGACATGTGCCCGGTTCGCTCGTCGTTGGCGTCGAAGGTGACCACCGCGGCGTAGCGCAGCGCACCCGGCATGCGGTCGACCACCGATCGCAATACCGGTTGCATCTTGGCGACCGCGGCTTCGATCAAGGCAAGGTCTTCATCGAGACGGCGGATCTGATCGAGCACGTTGGCGTCGCGAGGAAGCGCTGAGAAACGACGTCGTTCCAACGACACCATATAGATCGCCATGACGGCGACGAACAGGCCGATGACCGCGATGACGTCGATCACCATGTCAGCCGCCCGGGTTCACGATGAAGAGGAATTGGATCGAGTCGTTTTCCTCGTCATCGTCATCTCTCGTCAGCGACACGCTGATCTCGTAAATCGAGCCAGGAGTCAGCGGAAGATCCTCGAAGGTGAGAGCGATGAGCGTCGTCGCCTCGAGACCAGCGATCTCTTGCTCACTCTCGTACAGCTCGCCGTCATTGGAGACGAGGTTGAGTCTGACCGTGATCCCGGTGACATCGACATTGCCGCGGTTGGACACGACGACCTCTGCCGACTGGTTCGCGGTGACCGCCACGACTGGCAGACCATCACGCACGCCGACGGGTCCGGGCTCGAGCTTGAGATCGGCAACAGCGATGTCATCGATCGGTGCAATCGAGCCACCGAGGAACATCCGGCGCGCCAGGTCGCGCGGCTCATAGAGCGCATCGTCGGCCGGGGGCACGAACGCGATCGAAGGCAGGGGTCCACCCTGAAGCGTCGTGTCCACTTCTCCGATCTCCGAGAGGAACCCAACATACGCGCGATCGCCTACGCGGAGATCGATCAAGCCGTGTGCCAGCGCCGCAAGGCCGTCCTCGTCGAGCGGATTCGCGGACAGCGCCAGAAGTCCCACTCGTGAGTCACTGATCCCGGATCGCCACGCTCCCGCTGCGATACGCAGGAAAACGCCCGCTTCTCCGAGCGACGACGGGGCCTCCACCTCAAGGAGACGGGCAATGATCACCTCGACGGAGGCTTCCATGGACCCAAGGCGTTCGATCAGGGTCGCCCGGCTGTAATCCTCGACGTTGACCACGAGATCGGAAAGGGAGGCGCTCACATCGTCGGCGATCGCCGCCACCTCGAAGGCGACGTCGAGATACGCTCGGGTCGTCTCACGCTCGCCTTGCGCCTGGGTCACCCCGTAGGTGACACCGAGCAGCACCCCGACAACGCCGAGGATGGCGATCATGCGACGCCGACGCTTCCTCCGAACAGCGGGGGAGTATGACACCGTGTGGGCGAGGGGGGAGTTGAACCCCCACGAGCGTGAGCCCACAGGAACCTGAATCCTGCGCGTCTGCCAGTTCCGCCACTCGCCCTCGAGGGTCCGAAAGCGTACCACGAGGCTGTTCAGCCACTCCGGGCCGAGGGTTACCCTTGCCCAATGGGATTCGCTCGCGGAATCGAGCGTCGACTCGAACGCCTCGTCGATGGATTGGCGGCGCGGCTCTTCCGCGGGCGAATTCATCCTGTCGAACTCGGCACGCTGCTGGTTCGCGAGGCCGACCTCGGCATCTATGAGACCCCTGGTGGTTGGGGCGTTCCCAATCGGTTCGTCGTCACGATGGGTGGCGAACCCGTCGACGGTGAGGTGCTCCACGCCGTCGAACGCGAGCTCGCGGCGTTCGTCGAGGACTCGGCGCTCGAACGGGGATGGCGTCTCGAGGGACCGGCGCGCGTCGCGGTCGCCGTCGACTCAGCGCGCCGCCCTGCCGAAGTGGAGATCGACGCTGCGATCGAACCCGGGACGAGACCGGTGTGGGCGCGACTCAAGCCAGTCGACGGCACGAACGGACCGCTCGACGTCGCCATCAACCGCGCCGTGGTCGGTCGCAGCGCTACGAGCGACGTGCAGGTGCCGACCGACGACGTGTCCCGCACCCACGCCGTGATCTGGCAGGAGGCTGGTTCCGCCTGGGTCGGCGACCTCGAGTCGTCGAACGGGACATATGTCAACGGAGAGCGCGTGAAGGGTCCAACGCCGATCGTCGACGGCGACCTGCTCACACTTGGACGAACGGAGTTCGTCGTGGGGCGAGCCTGATGTCGCCGCTCCTCATCAATGTCTTCAAAGTGCTATTCGTCGCAGTTCTCTACGGCTTCCTGTGGGTCGTGGTGCGAGCAATACGGTCTCATCTTTCACCGGTGTCGACCGCGGTGGAGCGCACCGTCTCAACACCCGCGGTCCTGGTCCTGCTCGAACCCGCGGCCATGGCGGGAAGGGTGATTTCGGTCGAGCGTCCGATGACAGTGGGACGAGGTTCCGACGCAGACGTCCCGTTCGACGATCCATTCACTTCGGATCGGCACGTGCGGTTTGACCGTGTCGAGGGAAGATTGGTGATCGAAGATCTCGGCTCCACCAACGGGACACTGGTGAACGGCATCGTCGTGGTCGGTCGGCGCACCCTGGATCGTGGCGACCTCGTCCGCGTCGGCCAGACCATCATGGAAGTGCGATGAACTTCACCTGGGCTACCCGAACCGACCCCGGAAGGGTTCGCGATCACAACGAGGATGCCGTGCTTCCCGAACCCGGGACCAACGGGACAGACGATCACCTGGTCGCCGCGATTGCCGATGGCATGGGCGGACATGCCGGAGGCGAGATCGCCAGTGGCACGGCCATCGCGACGGTGGCCGCGGTGGCAGGTGACGCTGCGATCCGCATCGAGGCGGCAAACCTCGCGGTGCTCGACGCGGCGTCGCAGCGTCCCCGCCTTACCGGGATGGGAACCACCCTCACGCTGGGCATCTTCGAATCGGATGGCTCCCTTCAGATGGGCCATGTCGGCGACAGTCGGGCATACATGCTTCGCGCCGGCGACCTGGCACGGATGACGACGGATCACTCATTCGTCAGTGAGATGCTCGCCGCAGGACGAATGACGGAGGCCGAGGCTGCGGTGCATCCCTACAGAAGCGTGCTCACCCGAGCCATCGGCCTGGAAACTGCTGTCGAGATCGAAGTGCTGCGTTTCGAACTTGCGGCCGGAGATCGAGTTCTGATCTGTTCGGATGGTGTCACCGCGATGATCGACGATGACGCCATACGATCGGTGCTCACTACCGAGTCCGACCCGGGCCAAGCGGCTGAGAAGTTGATTGCCGCCGCCAACGATGCCGGCGGTGCCGACAACATCACCGCGGTCGTCGTGGACATGGGTTGACAGCGCGCACCGAAGCGCTCATGGTGGCGTTGAGCGCCGTGATCACTGCGGCGGGCACTGCACTCGTCACCGCCACCACCTCCGGGACCGTCACCCTCGACACGTTCGCCGCCGGTGCGGTCCACCTCGGCTCTTTCGGGGGCTTGCTCATCGCCTTTCGCAGGTGGGCTCCCGCGGCGAGTCGACTCCTACTGCCGATCGTGTCACTGATCACCGCAGTGGGTTCGATCGAGGTGTTCCGCATCGATCCCGATCTGGGGAGGTTGCAGCGGTGGTGGCTGGTTCTCGCAGCCGTCATCGGAATCGCGGCGATGCGCCTTTTGCACCGCCGCGGGGTGAAGGTGCTGCGCCGCTACCGCTACCTGTTCCTTGTCGCGTCGCTGGGGCTGCTCGCGCTCCCCCTGCTCCCCTCGAGCCTGCCGCTCGGGGGGGCAACGGTCAACGGATCGCGGCTGTGGGTGCGGCTCAGCCTTGATGAGCGGACACTGTCGTTCCAGCCGGGTGAGGCGGCCAAGGTCCTCATCGTCGTGTTTCTCGCCTCCTACCTGGCCGACCGGCGGCGTGTTCTCGCAGAGATGCCTCACTCTGTCGGACCACTCCGCCTCCCTGAGCCTCGCCAACTGCTGCCGATCCTCCTGGCATTCTCCATTGCGTTCATGGTTCTCGTCTACCAGCGCGACCTCGGCGCCTCGCTACTGCTCTTCCTCGTGTTCGTGATGCTCCTCTACGTGGCGACCGCACGGGCGACCTATCTCGTCGCCGGGGGCCTTCTCGCGGTCGGAGGTGCCTTCGCCGCGGCGACGTGGTTCTCGCATGTCGCGGTTCGAGTCGAGGCGTGGCTGCACCCGTTCCAGGACTACGCCACCGGCGGGTATCAAGTGGCACAGGGCGTGTTCGCACTCGCCGAGGCGGGACTGGTCGGCACCGGCCTCGGCAACGGATCGCCGTGGCTGATTCCCGCCGCGTCCACCGACTACGTGTTCATCGCCATCGTCGAAGAGACCGGGCTCGCCGGAGGGCTCGCGTTGCTCGCGGCATATGCACTCCTCGTCACGATCGGGTTCGGCATCGCCCTGCGCGCCAACGACTCGTTCCGGTCACTCCTCGCTGCAGGTCTTACGATCGTGCTCGCCGTGCAGACGCTGCTGATCATCGGTGGCGTACTGCGCATGCTGCCCCTTACCGGCATCACGCTGCCCTTCGCCTCATACGGCGGCTCCTCGCTGCTGGTCAACGTCCTCATCATTGCCCTCCTCGCCCGCGTCTCTCACGAGGAGCGCACATGAAGACAAGCCTGCGTCGGATCGCCGCGGCTCTCGCCGCCTCGCTCGCCTTCTCGGGCATCTGGATGACGTGGCTGGTGACCGACGCAGCCAGCCGATACCGAAACGACCCCCGCAACGTTCGGTCGCAGCAGGCTGGCTACCTCCCCGGTGCGGGTCGCATCATCACTGCCGACCGTGTGATCGTGGCCATCGATGACTCGAATGGGGAACGCCAGTACCCCGAGGGTGTTGCGTATGCCCACATCGTTGGTTACGACGCAGCGTCCGGGCGAAGTGGAATCGAGCAGTCGCGATATGCCGCACTCCGGGTGCGCGACGACGGGTCGATCACCGACTGGCTTCTCGGACTCGGCGACGGAGGCACTCGCCAGCCCCACGACGTCGTACTCACCGTGCACGACCCACTGCAACAGGTGGCACGCGACGCTCTCGGCGGAAAGACCGGAGCGGTAGTGGTGATCGACGTCGCCACCGGCGCGGTGTTCGCCTATGTGTCTTCGCCTGCCTACGACCCCAACCAGGTTGTCGCTGGCAGCCTCGACCCCGAAGAATCCGCGGATGCGACCCTCGATCGCGCCGCCGATCGCGTGCTCCCACCGGGATCGACCTTCAAGGTCATCGTGGCCGCCGCCGCCCTCGACGTCGGCGCCAATCCCGACACTCCCTTTACGGACTCCGAGGAGTATCTCGCCCCTGGAGCGGGATCTCCTATTCGCAACGCCAGCGACGGATTCTGCAGCGACGGGAACACGCTCACTCTCACTGACGCGCTCGTGGTGTCGTGCAACACCGTGTTTGCGGCCCTTGCGGTCGACCTGGGAGGTGCATCCGTCGTCGGAGCGGCACGGCGAGCCGGGTTCGGAACAGTGATCCCCTGGGAGACCGGAGCCGCGAGATCCTCTCTTACGGGCGCCGACGTGTTGGAGGCCGACGACGGAGCTCTCGCCCAGACCGGAATCGGGGAACGCGACGTGCGCGTCACCCCCCTCCTCATGGCCCTGATCGCCAGCTCGATCGGAAACGGCGGCGTGGCGATGCAGCCGTTCGTGGTTGGAGCGATCCTGACGCCCTCGGGAGACGTCATCGCGCAGACCGAACCCGCACCGTTTACCCGAATGTTCTCATCCGCGGTGGCAGCTGACCTGCGAACGATGATGACCGAGGTGGTGACGAGAGGCACCGGGACCGCGGCACAGGTCGATGGCCTGATCGTGTCAGGCAAGACCGGCACCGCCGAAGGATCGGGAGGACCGCACGCCTGGTTCATCGGAATCGCCGGACACGACAACCCCGAGATCGCAATCGCCGTCGTCGTCGAATCGGGAGGCTCGGGAGGAAGAGTGGCGGCGCCCATCGCGGCGGAAGTTCTGAAGATGTGGCGGGACCTCAGCGGGTAACTCGAACGCGGCTCTTCACTGGGCTTTCGTTACCGGTTACCCGTTTCCCGTTCGCGACCACTGTGCACGCGAACGGGTAACGGGTAACGGGTAACGAGGCAGGACCACGCCTAATACCTAGATAAAGCTTGAACACCCCCACGGTTACCATTGCCTCCCGTGGATTCGCAACGGATTCTCTCCAATCGCTACGCCCTGCAAGCGCACATTGCGCGGGGTGGGATGGCCGACGTCTACGTCGCCGTCGATCAACGCCTGGGACGCAACGTTGCGGTCAAGATCCTCCACGGTGAGTACGCCGCCAGCACTGCGTTCGTCGAGCGGTTTCGACGCGAGGCTCAGGCTGCCGCCAACCTGACCCATCCCGGAGTCGTCGCCATCTATGACTGGGGCGAGGACGACGGCACCTACTTCATGGTCATGGAGTTGGTCCAGGGTCAGAACCTGCGCGACGTGGTTCGCGCCGAGGGGACCCTCAAGCCGAGACGGGTCGCCCAGATCGGCTACGAAGTTGTGGCGGCTCTCTCCGCGGCGCATGCGCAGGGTCTGGTGCACCGGGACATCAAGCCGGCAAACATCCTCGTTACCCCCGAGGGTCCGGTCAAGGTCGCCGACTTCGGAATCGCCCGGGCGTTCGACGATTCCGAGCAACTCACCCGCACCGGCTCGGTTATCGGCACCGCGACCTACTTCAGCCCGGAGCAGGCGCAGGGTCATGTGGCCGATGCCCGCAGCGATCTGTACTCACTCGGCGTGGTGATGTACGAGTTACTCACCGGGCAGCCTCCCTTCACCGGAGAGTCGCCGGTTGCAGTCGCCTATCAACACGTTCGTGAGACGGCGGAGCCACCGTCGTGGCGCAATCCCGACATCCCGCTCGGCCTCGAGGCGGTCGTCATGAAGGCGTTGGAGAAGCATCCTGATGACCGCTATCAGGACGCCGCCGAGATGGCCGATGACCTCAAGCGGGTCCTCGCCGGACAAGTCCCGCTGGCGGCACAGGCGACCGAAGCTCCGACGCGCCTGATGTCGGCGGCACCGCTGCCACCGGCATACGACGATCCGTATTCCACACAGCGTCCGCCGCGTCGAACGGGTCAGTACGCCGACCCGGGGCGTCCCGGTCGTGCCCGTCCGGACCGCAACACCATCATCATCGGCGTCCTCTCGGCGGTGGCGTTGCTCGGTCTTGGTCTGATCCTGCTCGTCAAATTGCTCGGCCCTTCCGGCGGAACGGCGTCGTTGACGATTCCCGACGTACGCGGCATGGATCTCGCTGAGGCGCGCTCTGCACTCGACGATGCCGGAATGGCACGCATCGGCGAAGAGTTCGTCGCCGACAGCGAGATAGCCGTGGGACTCGCTGCCGGCACCACTCCTCCGGCCGGCACTGCCGCGGTGCGCGGCACCGAAGTGACGCTGCTTGTTTCAGGCGGCGTCGCCGATATCGCGGTTCCCCGGGTGATCGAACAGACCCTTGAGAATGCTCGCTCTGCAATCGAGGGCGTCGGACTCGAAGTGGGGGACGTGACTCAAGAGGTGTCCTCCGTGATTCCAGAGGGAAGCGTCATCAGCCAAAACCCCGAACCCGGAGTGTTGGTGGTCGCGGGTACAGACATCGACCTCGCGGTGTCCCTGGGAGCCACCGCACTGATCGTCCCCGAGGTGGTCGGCAAGACCGAGGCCGACGCGAGGTTCACGCTCACGGAGGCCGGATTTCAGACCTCCCAGATCAGCATCGAGCGCCGACCCTCCGGGGAGGTCGAAGAGGGGTTTGTCATCGAGACCAACCCGCCAGCGGGAGAAGCGCTCGGACTTGGTGGAGTGGTCACTCTGGTTATCAGTCAGGGAGCCATCCCTGCGGTCGTTCCCGATGTCATCGGCGAGATTGCCGAAGTCGCCCAGGTGATGCTTGAGGACTTCGGCTTTGAGGTCGTCTTCGACGCTGAGATCGAGGTCGCCTGGAACAATCCGCTCCACGGCCTGGTGGCCGAGCAAGACCCCACCGCCGGACAGACACTGGAGTTCGGGTCCCGCGTGACCCTCCGCATCGGACGCGCCGCAACCGCGGCACCGGTGCCGGCGGTCGTGGGTGATGCCGAAGCCGCGGCTCGCACCGAGGTCGAATCCGCCGGTTTCGTGTGGGCCAAGGGAGCAGACACGCTGCTCGCTCCCGGCGACGGCAACATCGGACGCGTCGTGTCTCAGGACCCGACCGCCGGAACCAACCGACCTATCGGCTCGATGGTCACGGTGAGCATCGGGATAGAGGGCGCATCCGTGCCCAACCTGTTCAACGGTGGCTCCGGCGGGTGCTCGACGGCCATCACGCAGGCGACGGCGCAGAGCAGGATCAGCGCGGCGAACCTCGTGATGGCGACGGTGGCGCCCGTCGACGAGTACGCCTACTCGACGTCACCCGGGCTCAACACCCACGCATGTGAGGGACGCACGGTCGAGCAGAGCCCGCCGCCGGGCACCGTCGTCGCCAAGAACTCGACCGTGATCGTGACCTTCGACATCGTTCGCACCCCGATCGACAACGAGATCTACGGCCTGCTTCCTGCCGACGCAACCGCAAGGTTCCCGGTGTTCATCCTCGAGCAGTCAACCGTCGATGGTGGTCTGTGCTTTGACGCCGACCTTGCATTCGACGGGACCATCCGAAAGATCGACCCACTGCCCCAGCAGGAGATCCCCCTCGTTTCCGGCGCCTACAAGATCCTCTACTGGCTGGCGACGACCACTCCCGGCCCCGCCTGCCCGGCGTACACGCCGCCGCCATGACCCGCGGCGGGAATGACGCCACGAGGATCAGCGGTCGGTCTCCGGTGGCAGCTCGGATCGCCACGTGAGCGGGTCACCGGTGGATCGCCAATCGCCAACTGCCAATTGCGGGAGGCCCGAAGGGCCGACCTCGCGCAACCGAGCACTGCTCGCCTGGTATCACCGCAACCGTCGAGATCTCCCCTGGCGCCGTGACCGCGATCCATGGCGCATTCTCATCAGCGAGGTGATGCTGCAGCAGACCCAGGCGACGCGAGTCGCCCCTGTCTTCGAGCGGTTCATCGCCCGGTTCCCCACCGTGGAGGACGCAGCCGCGGTTACGCCGGATGTCGTGGTATCCGCCTGGGTGGGCCTCGGGTACAACGCTCGCGCTCGCCGGCTCCACGCCGCAGCGCGCCGCATCGCCGCCGACGGGTGGCCCCGAACCGCGGAGGAGCTCCGGTCACTCCCTGGTGTCGGGCAATACACCGCGGCTGCGGTGGCATCGATCGCCTTTGGAGAACGGGTTGCCGCCGTCGACACCAACCTGCGACGGGTGCTCTCGCGATGGGTAGGGAGAGCATTGAGCGGTGCGGGACTGGAGGAGGTCGCCGCGCAGAATGTCGCAGCAGATGCGGCGACCTGGAACCAGGCAGTCATGGATCTCGGTGCTGTGCTGTGCCGTCCCCGGCAACCGGGGTGTGACGCGTGCCCGGTGGCATCGTGGTGCGTTGACCCCACTGTCTACGTCGCACCACCGCGGCAGGCCACCTTCGCTGGATCTGACCGGCAGGTCCGCGGGGCGGTGGTGCGAACACTGGCAGGACGATCGTGGTCGACCCCGGACGAGATCGCGGCAGCCACCGGTCATCGTCGCGATCGGGTCAGTAAGACGGCCGACCGCATGGTGACGGAGGGTCTCCTCGAAGCACATGAAGGCGGTGTCCGGCTGAGCCGTATAGGCTGAACCCACCGAGGAGGAAACGATGCGCCTGAGATCATCCGCCATGGTCGCCGTGTTCTTGCTGGCGGTGGTGGCCGCCTGCGGTGACGACTCGGGAGGGGGCCTCCCCTTCGATTCGAGCACCACGACCTCGACGACGGCCGCGCCGGTGACCACCACAACCGCGCTCGTCACCACCACAACCACACCCGTTACCACCGTCGCCACCACGGTTCCCGAAACTACGACGACCACCGCGCCCGCGCTCGTACCGGTGCAGTTCCGTCCCGACGGGATCGGGTTTGCGCTCTTCGGCGATGATGCCGAGGCGGTGATCGCGACAGCCATCACCTACTTCGGAGCGATCACGACCGACAGTGGACTGCTTCCCGGTGGATTTGGGGACTACGGGGTCTGCCCGGGAGCCCAGTTCCGTCAGGTGTATTTCCTCGGCGACACCCTCATGCTCATGTTCAGCGACGTCGACTACTTCCGCGCCGGTGGTGTTCAGAACTTCGTCCACTACACCTACTACGCCCCAGACGGAACCACGGTGACGGACGGCCCGCCGACCAGCATCGATCTCGGCAACACCGTTGCGCAGTTGCAGTCGATGTGGCCGGGCGTGATCGTCAGCGGCGACGACCCCCTGTACGGCGACACCTTCTACTTCGAGGCGGGACCGGGATTCGACTGGCTGGGCGGAACCCTGACGGGAACCACCCCCACCGACACGATCGAGGTTATCCAGGGCGGAGTGGGCTGCGG
>JBBTKD010000112.1:28988-37877 GCA_038059105.1 Actinomycetota bacterium
ATGCTTTCGGGGTGGAATTGGACTCCGTCTACCGGGAGCGTGCGGTGGCGCACTGCCTGCACGACTCCATCTTCGCTGGTCGCCGTCGCCACCAGGTTGTTGGGAAGAGCGGTCGCGGCCAGCGAGTGATACCGCGTGGCGGTGAATGGGTTTTCCAGACCGGAGAAGATCCCGACGCCGTCATGGGCTATCGCAGACGTCTTGCCGTGCCGGGGCTCTGGAGCCGCGGCGACCACGCCGCCGTATGCAACGACGATCGCCTGATGACCCAGGCATACGCCGAGGGTGGGGATGCGCTCACCGAGAGTCTTGATGAAGTCCACCGAGAAGCCCGCAGCCTCGGGAGTACCGGGGCCGGGGGAGATCACCAGACAGTCGGGCGCGTATTTCGTAAAGGCTTCTTCGGGCGGAAGCACGTCGTTGCGGATCACCACTGGATCCGCCCCGAGTTCGCCCAGGTACTGCACGAGGTTGAACGTGAACGAGTCGTAGTTGTCGAGGACCAGCACCTTCATCCGACGGCGCCTCCCGAATCGAGCAGCGTCGACCCGAGCCAGTCGCAGGACACGACGAGGAGAGCAACGATGGGCGCGCCGATCAAGACCATGGCGATCATACAGACCGCAGGACCGCTGGGAAGTGCGTGAGAGAGACGACGGATCACCGGGCGCCGAGGATAACCGGGGCACTCGGCCCACCGAAGAGACGCGCCGGGTCCGCCCTGATCGTGCTCACCGTCTCTCCCGTTCGACCGCAATCTGGGCCGCTGAGATCGGCCGCTAGCCTGGGGCCATGCCCAAATCGAAGGGACGGCGCAAGCCGAAACGGACCGTCACACCACCACCGGTCCATCACGACGACAAGGTGTCACCCAAGTGGTACGTGGCCCTGATGTTCTTGCTCATGGGCATCGGCGTGCTCGTGATCATCCTCAACTACATCGGGCTCGTGCCGGGCGGCCACCGGTTCCCGTACCTCTACACGGGTCTCGGAGCGATCGCGGTGGGATTCATGATGACGCTGAATTACCACTAGGCGGCGTTGCCCGTTGCCCGTTGCCCGTTTCCCGTTGCCCGTTCACTCGTCCCGTCGCCGGTCGCCCGTCGCCGGTCAAGCGAACAAGCGGAGTTACAGCTTTGTAGTTTTCCCCGTGGTTATCCCCTGCTGTGGACAACCGCTAGCTGGGTAGCAAGCAGTAAGCGATTCCGACGGGAAACGGGGAACGGGAAACCGGCGACCGGCGACCCTCAGATAAGAACCATCTCCTCCCGGCAGTGCCTTGGGGCGGCTACGTCTTCTCCCTGGGCGTGGGTGACGGTCAGGCGCATTCCGCACACCGTGCAGCGGAACGCCACTTCGACGTCCACGATGTCATCCGGGTCGGGCTCCTCGGGTCCGGGATGGGAGAGCACCTTGATCGCCCACCGACCCGTCATCCAGACCACCGCACCGATCACCAGGGCGATGGCGACCTGGACGAAACCGTTCAAAGCAGTTCAAGAAGGGTTGCGTTGGCCATACCGCCCCCCTCGCAGATCGCCTGCAACCCCCAGCGCGTCCCGGTGCGCTTCATCTCGTGCACGAGGGTGGCCATCAGCCTCGCTCCCGAACAGCCGAGCGGATGGCCGAGAGCGATGGCACCGCCATTCGTGTTCACCTTGTTCCAGTCGGCACCGGTCTCGTCAAGCCAGGCGCCGATCACCGCGGCGAATGCCTCGTTCACCTCGAACAATCCGATGTCGTCGACACCCAACCCTGACTTCTCGAGCACCCTGAACGTCGCAGGGATGGGAGCGGTCAGCATGATCACCGGATCCGCCCCGGCGAGGGCAAAGCGATGGAAGCGGGCGAGCGGTGTCAACCCCATCTTCTCGGCGACGTCCTCGCCCATGATCAGCATCGCTGCGGCACCATCGGAAATCTGCGACGAGTTGCCTGCGGTCACCCTGCCGTCGGGCTTGAATGCCGGCTTCAGACCGGCAAGCGCCGCAGCCGTGGTGTCCCGGCGCACGGCCTCGTCCGTGGTGATCACGCCATCCGGAGTGTCCACTGGGACGATCTGACCACCGAAGCGTCCCTCGTCGATCGCCCGTATCGCTCGCGTGTGCGAATCGAGAGCGATCCCATCGAGACGCTGACGCGACAGACCCCACTTCTCGGCGATCATCTCCGCCGAGATTCCTTGCGGCACAAGACCGTGTGCGTAGCGGGCGAGCATCTTCGGACCGAAGGGAAGTCCGGGACCCTGCTGCATGGTCACGCCCATCGGGACGCGCGTCATCGACTCGACGCCGCCGGCGATGGCAATGTCGTACGCACCGGCCATCACCCCCTGAGCGGCGAAGTGGATGGCCTGTTGCCCCGATCCGCATTGCCGATCGACGGTGACACCCGTCACCTCTTCCGGGAACCCGGCGGCGAGCACCGCGTTGCGAGCGATGTTGAGCGTCTGCTCGCCGGTCTGGCTCACGCAGCCGAGGATGACGTCGTCGACCAGGGCAGGGTCGATCCCATTGCGTTCAACGACGGCGCGCAGTGCCACCGAAGCGAGATCGACCGGGTGAACATCCTTGAGGCCCCCGTTGCGTCGGCCAACCGGGGTACGAACCGCATCGACGATGACCGCACTGCGCATACTCGGAAGGTATCAGGTATCAGATATCAGATATCAGATCAGGCACGTTCGGGGAGATGCGCTATGTCGGGAGCCGCTGTGAGGATCACCTCATCTCCGGTCAACAAGGGGATTCCTCGTTCCTCGGCGATTGCAACGTAGGTGGCGTCGTAGGCGGTGAGGCCACGGGCGGTCCACTCGGCCACGGCCGTCAGGTCGGGATCTGCGACCTCGAAGCCAACTGCTTCGAGAGCAACAGCGAGGTTGAGGAGCAGGCTTACCTCCCATCCCCACCGCCGACCGGCGACGTTGAGCACCTCCAGAAACAGCAGTTGGGGTACCAGCACCCGAAGTGAGCCCGTCTCGAACCGCTTCCGTAGATCGGAGGCGGCGCTGGCGGCCTTCGGAGTTTTCGCGGCGACGAACCACTGCATCACGACCGAAGCATCCAGCACGACTTCATTCACCGGGAGTCGCGTTCCCGGCGAATCGCGTCAGTGGGATCCTCAGTGACGGGGAGTTGGGCAAAGAGACCGTCGATGGCCGTAAGGGCACGTCGAGACGATGCTGTGCGACCCGGCCCCGACCGGTCGTCGAGTTCGAGAGCGGCAAGCCGGGCGAGGTACGCACTCCGCGAGAGTCCGCGCCGGGAGGCCTCCCGGTCGATGCGCGCCAGAAGTCGGTCGTCGAGGGTCACGAGCACTTTCGCCATGAGACCAAGGATATCTGGATATCTAGTCCATAGTCAATGGTCCATAGAGAGACAAGAGACCGGAAACCGGAAACGATCCGCTACTCCGACCCTCTGTGATCTCCGCTTCTGCCAACCACGAACCAAATTGCGTGAACAGGGACGTCTCCCTTGTTAAACAGCCGGTGGGGACTGTTCGGCCGTCGCAAGACCGGCTTCTTCATCGCCAAGTTCAACAAGGCGGACATGGAGACCCTCCGGGAGATGCTCGCGTCCGGGAAGATCAAACCGGTCATCGATCGGCGCTACACGTTCAACGACTGTGTCGATGCGTTCCGATACATGGAGGATGGACATCCTCAGGGCAAGGTCGTCGTCACGCCGTGACACCGACGGAGTGATCGCCACCTCCGTGTAGGTTGTCGGCCTCATGGGTCCGCGCACGCCTCCCCGCGAGGCCTTTACCGCCACGGAACTGCGAACGATCGATGCTCTGCGCACCCCGCGACAGGTGCAACGGTTCCTGCGCGCGTTTCCGTACAACTGGGAAAAGACCATCAGAACCTTCCGCGGTGTCGTGGGAAGTGGTCGAGCACACTGCCTCGAGGCCGTGCTTTTCGCCGCCACGGTGCTCGAACAGCACGGCTATCCGGCGCTGGCGCTGGATCTCGAGTCTCAGGATGGTCTGGACCATGTCCTGTTCATCTATCAGGAGAACGGGCGCTGGGGAACGGTGGCGCGCTCTCGCGATGAGGGCCTCCACGGCCGCAAGCCGGTGTTCACTATGGTCCGCGCTCTCGTCGACAGCTACATGGATCCCTACGTCGACGGTGACGGGCGCATCGTCGGCTATGGCGTGGCGCATCTCGACGAGCTCACCCGGATGAACTGGAGGCTTGGCTCCACCAACGCCTGGTCGGTGGAAGAGGCGCTCCGCGTCTGGCCGCACCAGAAGATCCACATGGGAGAGGCCCGGTACCAGCGCCGCCTCAGGCTCTTCATGGCAATGCGGGGTGATAACCCCACACTCACGCCTCAGCAGTGGCGCAGGCTGACGGGAAAACAGACGGCAAACTGGTTGTGAGGAGCAGGCAGGGCGCGGGAGCAACGGATCGCCGGCACACTTCACACGAGGCACATATCGTATTACGATATTCAGAGTGTGGAGATTCATCCAGCGGCGTACAACCATCAAGTGGACAAGTCCACGATTCTTCACGCGCTCCGTCACGCCCTCACCATCATTGACCTCGAACCCAACGCCGACCCTGCGAAGGTGCTCGCCATTGGTCCCGACCACGCGGGAAACCTGCTTGAGATCATCTGGATCGAGCTCGCAGACGGCGTCTAGCTCGTGATCCACGCCATGCCCCTGCGCGGCGCCTTCTACCCACTACTTCCCCAAGCACCGGAGGACGACCGATGACAAAACCCGAGGTTCGCCGCACGCGAAGCGGGCACGCGCTGACTGACCGTGACATCCAGGCGATGGCCGCGGAAGTGGCACAGAAGGCGTACGACGTCAGCGCGCTCGAAACTCGACCGCGCGGTCGACCACCTATGGGATCGGGCCCCGCGGATGTGGTGCCGGTCCGAATCGATCCCGAGTTGAGGTCAGCTATCGAGGCGCGTGCCGAAGCTGACCAAACGACGACGAGCGAGATCATCCGGGAGGCGCTACGTCGGTTTCTCGACGTCGCCTGATTGCTGATTGAACGACCTTGGCGGCAACGGTTGGATGCTGGCGGCGGTGGACGCCCGTGGGCCTAACTGGACAGAACGCGAACCAGGTGAGGAAGGCGCAGTCCTGACCGCAAGATGCGTTCTCGGGTTGGTGGCCAAGCGGCTTCGCTCATTCCAAGATCCGGTTGACTACACGCGAGATCGTCCCGATAATGAGTACATCCCCTCAGGCGCTTCGGTGGCTGGGTGCGAGACCCGCCGTGAGGCGGGTCTCTGCGTTTGTGGGGGCGTCATGAGCCGGGTAGTCCCCAGGCCGGTGGGCGATTGAAGGCGCCCTGGTCATCGACCAACGTCTCAGGGAACTGGCAGCTGGCGAGTGTCCCTTGTCGAAGCTGCTTGTAGAAGGCGGCAACCCTACGCAGGTCGCTGCTGGCCTTCGCAGGTGGATGCGGATTGACCACCCCGACTGGATGGCCCTGCTGACCGAGAAGATCGATCGGGAGCGTCAGATCCGAGTCGTTTGACATGACAATCGAGGTCTCGCAAGCCCCGGTGAGCGCATCGTGGATGAGGTATGTCGCTAGGTTGACGTCAGAACCCTTCTCCTCTGTGATCAGCACCTCAACGGTCGCTGGGCCGCCGCGAGGCGGGTGGGCTAGTCGCCTTCTCCTGATGTCCTCCCGAAAGTGGCCCTCATGAATCGACAGGCGCGGGATGGTGCGAAGCGCTCGAAGGTACGTTTCTTGCCGTTGCGGAGCGCCAGCGTCTCCCTCTCGGCCTTTGATCCGGGCAGTGAAATAGCGAATACGGACGATCTCATCTCTGGGGAACAGACGCTCGCAGACCGCCGCGATATCGAGCCACTTGTAGGGCGTGCCCCGGACGGCCCCGTAGTAGAGGTTGAATCCGTCGACATACACGATCACGGTCGCCACCTCCGAATCAGCGTACGAGGTCAAACCCCCGAAAGCAGCCGGGTTGTCAGCCGCCGCGTTCGAACGACCCGGCGCTGCGAACCGTGGTCCATACTCGGCGTAACGCGAACTCGCTGATGAACGCGTCTCTAAACCCCAACGCCCTCGCGAGGATGCGGTCGGAGTACACGAAAGTCAGATATCTCCGATCGGCTCGATCTCCCACGCGAACGCCTGGCCCGTTCCCCGCACTCGGCGCTTCCACACCCTCGTCACCCGCACCGGTATCCACGGACCCTCGAACTCGACTGGGCGGCGCGCGGAGTCGGGGAGCGTGGCGATGTGCTTCGGGCCGAGGGTCTTTACGGTCGTGCTCGTGGGGAGCAGCGCCTTGTTTTCGAGGTGGGTCGTTCCGCTGGCATCGGTTATCAAGACCAAGGCTCGTTGCCGAGCTGCAGTCGCGCCCGCGAGCCGCCGTATGTCGGCGAGAAGTTGCCCGAACTGCATCGTGAGAGGGCGGTTTACCCCGCTGCGCACCTCGCGATGGAACTTGGCCTCGACAGCGCAGGCATGCGCAGCGACCCAGATATCAACCCGCTTGCCATCGAGCGGATACTCCCGGACCACCTGATGGGGATCCAAGGGGACCGTATCTCGGAAAGCTTGTGCGATCAGGTCGCACATGGCCGCTTCTGTGTGGATCGGGTTCGACTCAACAACCTCGGCAAAGTGATCCAGCACCACATCGAGGTTCATGATTGGGAATGATACGAATGCCAGACAGAGTTGGTGTTGTCGTCTCGACAACGCTTGTGGACCCGGGTGGACTCGAACCACCAGCCTCATCCTCTGCAGATCGGTGTTTGGCGAGCGTCTGCCGATCCGACTACTCGAAGAACTGCTCTACCAGACCGGTGACGATGCCGTCGTTCACGTACAGCCACACCGGGCAGCCCTCGCCGGGGCACTCGAAGTAGCCAAAGGGATCAGGCCACGACCCAGCCGGGATCAACTGCGGGAAGAAGGTTCCGGTGCCGGGTATCGAGTAGACCTCGGCGTTGGCGGCGAGGCGGATCGAGTAGGTCCGGGGATTCATGTTGCGCACGTGCTCGTCCAGGTCGCTCTCACCGGGTAGCCCGTCAGCGATGCGCGCCGCCGTGGCGGCAGCCCCGGTGAAGTAACACGCCAAGTCCAGTTCGATGACTCCTCCGACATAACCCTCGACGGATCCGAACCAGACCCCGTCGGGGAGCACGTCGCCCGGGGGAACCACGCAGCCCGAGCCATGTGGGTCGCCCGCGGATCCAAACACATCGGGAACACCGAGGGTCACCGCGTAGAAGATATTCGTGGTGGTGGTCGTCGCCGCTGTGGTCGGTGGGACGGCAGTGGTGGCGGGCGGGAGCGTGGTCGTCGCCGCGGCGGTAGTGGTGGTTGTGGCCGCGACCGTGGTGGCAACTCCGTCGGTGGTGGTACCGGGGATGGTCGTGGTCGCACCTCCGTCGTCACCGCAGGCGGCTGCAAGGAGAGTGAGGACGAGCACGAGTACCCGGGTCACGCGGGAGGAAAGCGTCATGGATCCCCCAGTCGCTGCCGTGTCGTAGTGGGCGCCGGCAAGGTGAGTGTAGACCAGCGGGCGGATGCATCGCCGGGCCCAGCTGGCTCGTGACACACCCCTGCCGCTCGCTCTGCCCGTTCCAGTCCCGAGATGTCGCTCCTGTAGTCAGCGTGGCGCCGACCAGCCGGCGTCAACGGATCAGCTGAATCCTTCGAGACGCGGGGGAAGGGTCTCGTGGGCCCGGGAAGACTCGAACTTCCGACCTCATCCTTATCAGGGATGCGCTCTAACCGGGCTGAGCTACGGGCCCCAAACGGGGGGCGAGTGTATCAAAGAGGGAACGGCGCTCACCCCGGTGTGGCTTCGTAACATGGTCCTCCGGGGATGTAGCTCAGTCCGGCAGAGCACCTGGTTTGCATCCAGGGGGTCAGGGGTTCGAATCCCCTCATCTCCACAAGAAAGGCATCAGGCGTCAGGCATCAGGTTCTCGGAGAAGATGGGAGACGACGTGACACTTCGCGCCATATCTCTGCCGCTCGCACTTCTCCTGACGGCTTGTAGAGGCGACTCGGGATCATTGACCTCCACGACGACCACCAAGACAGCCGTCACAACCACTTCGGTGGCCGACACCACCACTACTCAATCCATCTACACGACCCAGCCTGTTGAGACCACCACTACTACTTGAGGCGTCTGTTCCTCTGGGGACTTTTCGGGTTGTGGTCATTGCACAACTTCGGGGTTGACGTCGCCACCGACCACGACGGGACCGAGGCGTGCACCGCGGCCATGGCCACATCGGGATCGAATCGGGATTACGAGCCGGGAAACCTCGAGATGTTCCAGTTGTACAGCGGTATCTGTCCGTTCTTGTATGACCGGTTCATCGCTTCGTACGCCGGTGCCCCCTAGAGCGCGCACAGATAGGCTCGCCCCGGAATGAGGTATCGACCCAAGATCGGGCCGATACCTAATAGAACCTGCGACCTATCTGCGCGCGCTCCCGACACAAACCTGTCTGCGCCTCTGCCTAGTGTCGCCTCTGATGAAAGACGGACAGACCTCCATCATCGTCGATGGCATCGACATCGAGCTCGTGCGCAAACGGATCAAGAACGTGAACTTCACCGTGTTCCCGCCGGATGGTCGCGTTCGGGTATCGGCGCCCTCCCGGCTCGGGGACGCCGCGGTGCGCCGCGCCGTGGAGTCGAGGCTGGAGTGGATCCGTCGCCAACAGGAGAACGTGCGCAAGGCCGGCTTCAAGGCGCCACCTGAACCGGTTGTCGGGGAACGCCATTACGTCTGGGGTCGGCCCTACCGGCTTCACGTTGTCGAGGGTTCGACGCGCAATCGCGTTTCTTTCGACGGGTCAACGCTGATGCTGCAGGCTCGGTCCCATGCGCGAGCGCCCGAACGACAGCGAGCA
>JBBTKD010000113.1:0-1047 GCA_038059105.1 Actinomycetota bacterium
TGTCCTGATCGATCGACCACCGCAACACGATCGTGCCGAACACGAGGGTGAGCATGACGAGCACCGCCACGACGGCGGCGAACACGACGAGCACATTGCGTCGCAAATTGGTCATCGCCTGCTCGAGCAGGTACTGGAATCTCATTCGTCCTCCTCCACCGGAGGATCGGACGGAATGACCCGCTGCTGGCTGGTGATGGCGCGCTGTTCGGTGGTCTCGTAGGCACCCCGGGATTGATCGCGCACGATCCGTCCGCGCTCGAGCGCGACGACGCGACGACGCATGGCATCAACGATGGCGTGGTCGTGGGTGGCCATGACGACCGTGGTCCCCGTGCGGTTGATCCGGTCGAGAAGGCGCATGATTCCCACCGACGTCGCCGGATCGAGGTTTCCGGTGGGCTCGTCGGCGAGAAGGATCAGCGGTCGGTTGACGAAGGCTCGGGCTATCGACACCCGCTGCTGCTCGCCACCCGAGAGTTGATTGGGGAGGCGATCCGCCTTGGCGCCAAGACCGACCAGGTTGAGCACCTGGGGCACCTGATTGCGGATGACGTGGCGCGGCCGGCCGATCACCTCGAGCGCAAAGGCGACGTTCTCGAACACGGTCTTGGTGGGGAGGAGTTTGAAGTCCTGGAAAACGGTTCCGATCGAGCGCCGCAGCAACGGAATCTTCCACGCCGGCAGTTCAGTGATCAGCTTCCCCGCAACCCAGATTTTCCCGTCCGAGGGGAGTTCCTGACGCAGCATGAGACGGATCAGAGTGGATTTCCCCGATCCGGATGGTCCCACGAGGAAGACGAATTCGCCTTTGTTGATCTCGAGCGTCACGTCGCGGACGGCAATCGTGCCACCGTCGTAGACCTTGCTCACGTCTTGAACTCGAATCATGAACGCCTCTCGGAGTGTCGCGCGCCCCGCACCCACCCCGTTTGCGACGCGATGGCGGAGGTTAGTGGCGGTCCGTTTTCATGAAGCGGATTACCGCGTGGGCTCACCCAGGGTCGCCCGGCGCCATTGCAGGTAAGCGTCGATGAACTCATCGAG
>JBBTKD010000114.1:0-1121 GCA_038059105.1 Actinomycetota bacterium
GTTCGTGGTCTGCGAGATCCGCCGTCTCGACTGCCGGGTCTGTGGGCGGGTGCGCACCGAGACGGTGCCGTGGGCCCGACCCGGGGCACGTCATACCCGGGATCTCGAAGACGTCGTCGGGTTCCTGGCTCAGCGGGTCGACAAGACCACGGTGGCTCGTCTGCTGCGGGTGTCGTGGGAGACGGTGGCCGCCATCGTGATCCGCGTGGTGGCCGAGGCGCTGGACCCGGACCGGTTGGATCGGCTTTACCGCATCGGAGTCGACGAGGTCTCTTACCGCAAGCATCATCGCTACCTCACCGTGGTCGCCGACCACGACCGGGCAGGCGCAGTGATCTGGGCGGCGGCGGGCAAGAACGCGGCCACCCTGAGTGCCTTCTATGAGGAGCTGGGACCCGAACGCTGCGCACGGCTCGAGGCGGTCAGCTTGGACATGGGCGCCGCCTACCGCTCGGCCACCACCAACCATGCCCCCCGGGCAGCCCAGTGCATCGACCCGTTCCATGTGATCAAGCTGGCCAACACCGCCGTGGACAAGACCCGAAGCCACGAGACCAACCGGGCCCGTCATGGCTGGACACCGCCTCCGAAACGGCCCGTGGGTCGCCCCGCCGTCGACACACCCCCACGGCAACCCGATCCGGGCCGACAAATCAAAGGCACCCGCTGGGCGCTGCTCAAAGACCCCCAGCACCTCAGCAGATCCCAGCAGCAGATCCTCATCCGGCTGCGCAAACAGCGTTCAATGCTCTACCGGGCCTGGAGACTCAAACAAGACCTCCGCGACCTATACCGGCTCCCCGACCCCGCCCTAGCCGCCGAGCACCTCGACCGATGGCTCGCCTCGGCGTGCCGCAGCCGCATCCCAGCCTTCCTCACCCTGTCACGCACCATCCGCCAACACAAAAAAGAGATCCTCGCCGCAATCAACCTCAACCTATCCAACTCCAAACTCGAAGGTATCGCCTCCAAGATCCGTCTCATCAACCACCGCGGCTACGGCCACCACACAGCCGCCGCCCTCATCTCGATGATCTACCTCTGCTGCGGAGGCATCACCATCGAACTACCCACTGAAAGGTGAGGAGAACCTTGCCTATTGCCCATTGCGCCGAACCAGC
>JBBTKD010000115.1:0-4941 GCA_038059105.1 Actinomycetota bacterium
CCGTCATGAACAAAAGCACTCTGATCGCGCCGGAGGTGGAGACCCTCCTCCCCCGGCTCCTACGGAGCCGGGTACTCCTCCCTAAGGGAGGAGAACAAGAAGGGCAAAGGAATACCTCATCCTCCCGGGTAACGGGTAACGGGGAACGGGTAACGCCATCAAGGTTGCGTCCACGGCTCTCGTAAACTCAATGTCGTGAAGCGCGTCACCAAGGTTTCAGGGATCGTTATCGGGGTGGGGGCGGCTGTTGCTGCCGTTGCCTGGATGTTGCGTGATCGGCTCGCCACGCAGCAACCGGTGGTCGCCACTCCCGCCGCACCGTTCCGGGTCTCTCCCCCGCCCGCGGCGCCACGCGGCGACGCCGATGACCTCAGTGCCATTCGCGGTATCGGACCGGTCTTCAAGGCGCGCCTGGCCGCCGCAGGGATCTCCCGATTCGACGAACTCGCCGCCGCCGCTCCCGAACGCCTCGCCGAGATCGCCGGTGTCCCGTTGGCCCGGGCTGACGAGTGGGTCGACCAGGCGCGCAGCCTCGTCTGACCGTGCCGTACCTCACCGCCCCTGAGGCTCTCGATCAGCTGCTTCCCGACGCGCCCCGGTATCGGGTCGATCAACTGCGCGAGTGGCTCTACCGCCACCCCGTGCTCACCCCGGACGCGATGACCAACCTTCCGCTCGAGCTGCGCCAGTCACTCACCGACCGGCTCTGGCCGATGCGGGTCGAGACTGAGCAATCGGGAGATGGTGGTCGGACCGTCAAGTGGCTGTTTCGTGCGCCCGACGGCGCCGCGGTGGAGACCGTCCTCATGGGATACCCGCGACGCACCACGCTCTGCATCAGCAGTCAGGCGGGGTGCGCGATGCGCTGCACCTTCTGCGCCACTGGTCAGTTCGGCTTCGAACGACAACTCGTCGCCGGCGAGATCGTCGCTCAGGTCGCCTACGCCAACGCCCACCTGCGTGCCCATCCCATGCCGGGCTGCCCCCCTTGGGTCGGCAACGTCGTCTTCATGGGCATGGGTGAACCGCTCGCCAACTACGACAACGTACGCGAATCCATCAGGCGGATGATCGAGGTGATGGGAATGTCGGCGCGCGCCATCACAGTGTCCACTGTCGGCGTGACACCGGGGATCGACCGCCTGGCCGCCGAACCGTGGGCGGTGAACCTCGCCCTGAGCCTTCACGCCGCAGATGACCATCTCCGCGAGCAACTCGTGCCCCTCAATCGCCGATACCCGATCGACGAACTGCTCGACGCGGCGCGGCGATTCCGCGCCGGGCACGGGCGTCGGGTGACCCTCGAGTGGACACTGATGGAGGATGTCAACGACGGACCCGAACATGCCCGCGCCCTCGCCGTCATCGCCATGGAGCTCGGAGCTCACGTCAATATCATTGCGTTGAACCCAACACCGCTTGCCCCGCAGCGTCGCCCCTCGGCCGAACGCACCCGGCGCTTCGTCGAAGAGGTCAACCGGCAGGGAGCAACCTGCACGCTGCGCGACACCCGCGGTACGGACATCGATGCGGCGTGCGGACAACTCCGGGTGGAGTCCGCCACCAAGCGACGGGAACGCGAGAGCCCGACGATCGGCACAGCGGAGGAGACATCGTGACTGCGGAAGTGGGAGACCGCGCTCCGAAGTTCGCCCTCCTCGACGAGACCGGGGCGAAAGTGTCGCTCTCTGATTTCGCCGGGAAGAGCCTTGTCATCTACTTCTACCCGAAGGCATTCACGCCGGGGTGCACGACCCAAGCCTGCGATCTCCGCGATAGCCACGATCGGTTCATCGCCGCCGGACACGCCGTGGTCGGAGTCAGCCCGGATCGGGTCGAGAAGCTCTCGAGATTCCGCGAGGAGTATGAACTCCCGTTCTCGGTGCTCTCCGATCCCGACCACAAGGTCGCCGCCGCCTACGGCGCGTGGGGGATGAAGAAGAACTACGGGAAGGAATACGAGGGAATCATCCGCTCGACGTTCCTGATCGACGGCAAAGGCGTGATCACCACAGCCTGGCGCAACGTAAAGGCTGCTGGCCACGCCGACCGGCTCCTGCGCGAAATCGCTTGATCGAACCCACAACGCACGACCCCCGATACAATCGCTCCCCGTCCATGTCCAAACTCCGATTTCCCCTCGCGTCCAAGGCCAAGGTCTGGTACTCCCAGCTACCGCGTCCTGTCGCCATAGGAATCACCGCGTTCGGATCAACCCTGTTGGCCATCGTCCTCATCTTCAGCGCCGATCGTCTGACCAACGGCGGAGAGGTGCTCGGGTCGGTCGACATCAACGGGGTGGACATCGGCGGCCTCGGCGAACGCGACGCCGTCGCTCGTTTGCAGGAGCTGGAGATCGAACTGCGCACCACTCCCGTCATCGTCTCGGTAGCGGGTCAGACGTTCTCGCTCGATCCCCAGGAGATCTCCTTCGACCTGGACGAAAAGGCGATGGTGGAGGCGGCCATGCGCCACGGCCGCAGTGGCACCGTGGTCGGACAGCTTGGTTGGTGGGTGGGTCACTTCGGGAGCGATGCCGCCACGGTCACGCCGGTGTACACCTACGACGCCGAGAGTCTCGAAGAACTTCTGCGCGAGTGGGAGGTCGAGGGAATTGCCCAACCCGCCTATCCGGGTGACGTACGGATCGAGAACGGCGCCATCGTCTACGAATACCCGGCGACCGGACTGGGCATCGATCAAGAGAGCGCCATGGTGCTTCTCGAGTCAGCCCTCGCCGACCCTGACCGCCATCCACTAGTCCTGAGCACCCGAGTGATCGAGCCACCGCTCACCCCGACAGACATCGATGCCGCCGTGGCTACGACGCGCCAACTCGTCGAGGCCGACGTGACCCTGACCGAACCGGAACTCGGGTTCGAGTTGATCCTTCCCCGCCACCTTCTCACGCAGGCGCTGGTCATCACGCGCGACGAGAGCGGTGACATTCCCGAGTTCACATTCGACTTCGACGCCACCACGATTCAGGACTACGTCACCGCCCTCGGTCCGTACCTGGAGACCGATGCGGTGGATGCCCAGATCGTGATCGATGACGTTGCCGAGACGGTTTCGATCCTGCCCAGCGTCCCCTACCGCGAGCCAGACCGCACACTCCTCATGGACGAAGTGTGGGCGGCGCTGGCGACAGACGACCGCCACGGCGAGCTCGTGTACGCCGACGGCCGCGAGGCGGACTTCTCGACCGCAGATGCCGAAGGGCTCGGCATCACCGGAGTGATCGGCGAATTCACCACCTTCCACGCTTGCTGCGCCGCTCGCGTGACGAACATCCAGTTGATCGCCGATGCCGTCGACGGAGCGCTCGTGATGCCGGGCGAGCAATTCTCGCTCAACGAGTGGGTCGGCCAGCGCACCGTCGAAAAGGGCTACGTGTGCGCCGGCGCCCTCCTCGGCAACGAGTTGGTCGACGAGGGCACCATCTGCATCGGCGGCGGCACCAGCCAGTTCACGACGACGCTGTACAACGCGGCTTTCTTTGCAGGTCTCGAAGACATTTCACATCAACCGCACTCGGTCTACTTCAGCCGCTACCCCGAAGGGCGCGAGGCGACGCTGGGCTGGCGCTACCCCGAGCTGATCTTCGGCAACAACACCCCCAACGCATTCATCATCAAGACCTCGCACACCGACACTTCGATCACCGCCAAGATCTACGGCAACAACGGCGGACTCCTCGTCGAGGCTGGACTGTCGGGACGGTACGGCCACACCGGAGTCGTCACGATCACGCGGCAAAACGACGAACTTGCGGCGCCGTACTGCTCCGAGGCGACGGCGAAGACCGTGCAGACCGGTTCACCGGGATGGTCGGTGACGGTCTATCGCTACATCACCTACCCCGATGGCACCCAGACCACCGAGTCGTGGGGACACCGCTACGCCGGTGCATGGACGATCAAGGAATGGGACGCCTCCGACCCAACCTGCGCGGCTCCTCCGCCCTGATCAGAGTCCCGATGCCACCGCCACCTGAAAGATCAGGTTGGCGGCAAGGATCGAGGTCTGCGATCGGGCATCCGTCATCGGGTTGACCTCGTTGAACGACCACCCGTCGGCGCGCGGCGCCAGCGCCACCAGGAAGTCGAGCAGTTGCCGGGTGGTGAGACCACCGGGTTCGTGCCATCCCACTCCTGGCGCATGTGCCGGATCGAGCACGTCGACATCGACCGCGACGAAGAGCCGATCAGCGCCACTGGTGACGCGGTCGATGGTTGCAAGCGCCGCTGGCACGCCATCGGAGAAGACCCGTGACGCCGGGATCTCGGTGAGCCCCACCTTGTCGATGAACGCCTTTGACGACGGAAAGTTGAAGTTGCGGGTCCCCACCTGAACACAGCGCTTTGGATCGACCCGCTCCAACTCGAGGGCGCGGCGCATCCCGCTCGACTGGCTGTGACGACCCTGCCGGGGGTTGCCGTCGGTGAGATCGAGGTGGGCATCGAAGTGCACCACCGCCACCGATCCCGCAGAGGCATCATGCACTCCGGCAACGGCGGGAAAGAGAGTGGAGTCGTCGCCGCCCACCACGACCGGCACCGCGCCGTCGGTAGCGAGCTCGGCAACATGGCGACGCACCTCGACAAGTGTCGCCATCAGATCGTGAGGGACCACCGCGGCGTCACCGGCATCGCGCAGACGATCCGGTGAGAACGGAACGACCTCGTCGCGATCGATCCAGTAAATGTGACCGTCCTCGACCCGCATCTTCATCCACTCGAGATTGCGCCGAACCTCCTCGGGCGCATACCTCGCCCCCGGCCACCCCAGCGTGGCCGCCCCGTCGAAAGGAACCCCGAGAAAGGCGAGAGGTCGATCGCTCACGCAGGCGAGGCTAGTGAAACGAGAGTTGCCCGTTACCTGTTACCCGTTGCGACCGCGTCCCTCGCGACTCTTGGCGAATTGCCAATTGCCAATTGC
>JBBTKD010000116.1:0-3695 GCA_038059105.1 Actinomycetota bacterium
AGCCGTACCGCATCGCTCGCCATCGGGTCACCCTCGGTCACCGCCGTGAGCGACGGCACCTGCCACAAGGCTTCTCCCGGAACGCCGAGTCCTTCACGGCTGGTGGCGAGGACAGTCAGTCCCGGGCAGTTCTGGAGAAGATGCTGCACCACCCGGGCGGTGGCAGTGATGAGGTGTTCGCAATTGTCGAGAAGCAGGAGGGTGGTGCGCGACTTGAGGTGGCCCGTGACCTGATCGAGGATCGAGGCGGGATCGGCACCGAGTTGCGCATTGCCGCTGCCACCCTGACTGCGCGTCAGTCCGAGGGTCTCTCCGATGGCACCGGCGATGAGGTCAGCGTCGCCGATCGAGGCCAACTCCACGAGCCATGCCCCGTGTGGGTAATCAGCGATGCTCTCCGCGGCACCCTGAATCGCCAGCCGGGTCTTGCCGGATCCGCCGACTCCGGTGAGTGTGAGGAGGCGATGGTCGTGGAGTCGCTTCACCACATCGTTGAGTTCGACCTCGCGGCCGACGAATGAAGTCAGCTGAATCGGCAGATTGTTGGGGTGGACGTCGATGGACTGCAGAGGGGGAAAATCGTCGCGGAGATCTTCGACGACGGCCTGGAAGATTCGTTCCGGGCGGCCGAGGTCCTTGAGGGTGTGCTCGCCGAGATCCCTGAGCGTGGTGGTCCCGTTCAGCGAGCCTCCGAGCAATTCCTCTGTGCTCAGCGACAGAAGGATCTGCTCGCCGTGACCTGCGGAGAGCATCCGGGCTACCCGGTTGAGGGCGGGGCCGAAGTAGTCGCCGTCCCGCTCATGGGCGACTCCGGTGTGGAGCGCCATCCGCACCCCGAGCCGACCGAGCGGTCCCCAGTCCTTGGCGACAAGGCTTCGCTGGACCTCAACGGCGGTTTCGAGGGCGGCTGATGGATCGCTGAAGGCAGCCGAAAAAGCATCGCCCGCAGTGGAGAACACGTATCCGCCCCCACTCTCGATCGCCCCTCGCACGATGCCGTCATGTCGCTCGAGGACGTCCCGCATCGCGGTGCGATGCTCCTCCCACATCCGGGTGCTGCCCTCGATGTCGGTGAAGAGGAAGGTGACGGTTCCGGTAGGTCGCGAAGTCACGAAAGACGAGGTTAGGGACTTCGTCTGCAGCGTGAGGTCCGACGCCGAAACCTGCCTCGCATCCTTTCCGAACCCGCGAGAATGCCGCCGAGATGTGCGGTCGTTTCGTCCAGGCGCAGAGTGCGCAGTCCTATGCCGAGCACTTCAGCTCGATGGTGTCACTCGATGAGACGCTCAAACCGTCGTGGAATGTTGCGCCGACCGATCGGGTGTACGCGGTGGCGGAGCACGATGGGGAGCGTCGTCTCGGTTCGTTTCGCTGGGGGTTGATTCCCTGGTTCGCCAAGGACGCCAAGGTCGGGTCCAGGCATATCAACGCCCGGGCGGAAACCGCAGCCACGAGCGCAGCATTCAAGGACTCGTTTGCCCGCAATCGGTGTCTGATCCCGGCCGACGGTTTCTACGAGTGGGAGAAGCGCGAGTCGGGCGGGAAGCTTCCGCACTTCCTCCATCACGCCGACGGAGCGCCGCTGGCGTTGGCTGGCCTGTGGGGATCGTGGAAGAACCCGGAAGGGGAGCGGGTAACCACCTGCACGATCATCACCACGCGCCCCAATCACCTGGTGAGTTCGATCCACGATCGCATGCCGGTGATCCTTCCGAAGGAGACCTGGAACCGCTGGCTGGATCGCGAGAACAGCGACATCGCCGCTCTCACCGCACTCCTCCAGCCCGCCGCCGATGGAACGCTCACCGAATACCCGGTGTCGACACTGGTGAATGACGTGAAGAACAATTACGCGGAGTGCGCTGCGCCGTTGCGGTGATCGCGCGGCTGGAGCAATGGGCAAAGTCGGCCGCCCAAGGCGGCCTCCGCAATGGGCAATAACGCGTCGACCCGCTCCGACGGGTTATTGCCCATTGCTCATTGCCCATTGCCACCGAACCCGCCAACCGGGCCGATCGCGTCCTACCCCTTACTGAAAGGCACTGAATGCTCCCAGTCGGCGAGCAGGGTGCGCAATGACGCCACGAATGAGAGTGGTTGGTCCAGGATCAGGTGGTGGTGGGCCTCGGGGATCGTGACCACCGGTGAGACGCGGCCCATCAACTCGTACATGTAGGCGGCGGTGTCGGGCGGAACCACAACCGAGTGTTCGCCGCGGAGGACCGCAACGCGACACTTGACGGCGGCGAGCTGCTCGTTCATTGCCACCAACGTGTAGGAGAAGAGGTGCGGATCGAACTTCCACGTCCAACCTGCATCGGTCTGGTGCAGCGAATTGCGGGCGACGTGGTCGATCACCCACGGTTCAACCCCGGGCTGCGGTGGAACCAGGTGAAAGTGCTCCAGGGCGGTGTCGAGATCGGGATACGTGCCGGGTGCACGAAACGCCCGCCCCCGGGAACCTTCCACCGATTCCGGGTCGGGCCGACGCACCGGGGAGTCGACGATCACTGCTCCGGCGAGCACTTCGCCGTGGCTCGCTGCGGTCTGCATCGTCACCAGGCCCCCGAGCGAGTGACCGACGACGACCGGAGGTCCGGGGAACCCGATCGCATCGGATACGGCGACGACTTCCCGCGCCCACTGCGGATGCGAGTACCGCTCGCGGTGACCGCTGTCTCCGTGTCCACTGAGGTCGAGTGCGATCACGTGATACGACGAGGCGAACATCGGAGCTAGGTGAGCCCACCATTCCGCGTGAGCCGCTCCACCGTGTACGAGGACCAGACCAGGATTGCCGCTGTCGCCCCAGTCGAGCACGTTGATCGGGCAACCGTCGACGGTCACCGAGAGGCGCTTGCGCGGAAACTTCATTGCCCGGTTGAACCAATCGGGTGCCGTCACGACGCCTCCAGCTGTCGCCACGCTCGAACGAAGGCGCTGGCGAGTACTTGTGACGAGTATGGACCGCTCATCTCGCCAGCCACCTCCGGAGTCATCCCGTCAGCGAACCGTTCGCGAGCAAGACGCGCAACGATCTGGAGTTCGTCGAGTTGTCGCGCGACGAATCCGTTGTCGACGATCGCGCCGTGGCCGGGAACCACCGCCCCTCCGGCGAGAGGAAGGAGCGCGGCCACCGTCTCGGGCCAATCGAGCGGGAACGAGTCATTGAACGACGGAGGTGCACCTTCTTCGATGAGGTCGCCGGCGAAGAGGACGTTGCGCTCGGGTAGAGAAATGGCGATGTCGTTGTCGGTGTGACCGCGACCGAGGTATCGCATCTCCACTGCGGTTCCGCCGAACGTCACGGTTGCGGTAGTGGCGAACGTGAAGGACGGAGGCGTGATCACGACTGCATCGAGTGTTGCAGCCTGGTCAGGGGCAAGCGCCTTCACCTGAGTGCGCATGGTTTCACCGTGGAGGCGCATCGCTTTCACACACCGATCGTGACCCCAGATCGCGGCGTCGGGGAACACCTGATTGCCAAAGGTGTGGTCCCAGTGGTGATGCGTGTTGATTACCCAACGAACCGGCAGTCGGGAGATCTTGCGCAGGCTCTCCACCATCTCCGCCGCCTGCACGTGGTTGGCACGGGTATCGATCACCAATAACCCATCGCCACACACCACCGCCCCAACGTTCAAGTCCAGCGACTGATGCCGCCGAACGAAAACGCCAGTACCGATCTCGGTCCA
>JBBTKD010000117.1:0-1980 GCA_038059105.1 Actinomycetota bacterium
AGGGACGACACTTTTCGGCATACGTGCATGAGGTGTCGCGCGGTCAGGCACAGCGCGCCATGCTTGCGGCGACCCTTCTTTCGGCGCCTCGCCTGTTGATCGCCGACGAGCCCCTCTCGGGCCTCGACGTGACCGTGGCTCGCGCGGTGCTCGACCTGATCGACGATCTCCGGACCAAGCGGGGGATGGGAATGCTCCTCGTCACCCACGATCTCGCGGTGGTGGCGGCGGTGGCCGACCGGGTGCTCGTCGTGTATGGAGGCGCCATCGTCGAGGACAGCCCGGTCGGCGATCTATTCCGTCGACCCCGCCATCCCTACACCGCCGGGCTACTCGGGTCGGTTCCGGGCTTCGTGCGGGAGCGGTTGCGGCCCATCGAGGGTGAGCCCCCGGAGCTCTGGAACCTTCCCACCGGTTGCGCGTTCGCGCCGAGATGTCCCTACGCCATCGATCGGTGTCGCGCGGAACAGCCGAAGCCGCGCCAGGTGGGATCGTCAGTCGTGGCCTGTCACCGGGCTGACGAACTCGAGCTCGCCGGCGTCGGCTCTTAGGAGCCGACCACGGCGAGTGACGCGGTGTCGATCGGGAACGTCACATTGGTTGGGCTGAACAGTCGACCGTCGATCGTCAACCGTAGGAATCCCAGCCACGCGAAGGGCTGCCTGCCTCTACGATCCCCGCATGATCCTCTCGGACGTGTCGATTCGGGCGGCGATCGAGATGGGGCGGATCGAGATCGATCCGTTTGATCCCGTGATGCTGCAGCCGTCGAGCATCGATGTGCGTGTCGACCGCTACTTCCGGGTATTTCAGAACCACCGGTATGCATTCATCGATCCGAAGCAGCAGCAGGAGGACCTCACCAAGGAGGTGTCGACCGAGATCGATCACCCGTTCATGCTCCACCCGGGCGAGTTCGTCCTCGGATCGACACTGGAAGTGGTTCGGCTCGACGACGACATCGTTGCCCGTCTGGAGGGGAAGTCGTCGCTGGGGCGACTTGGACTTCTCATCCACTCGACGGCCGGGTTCGTGGATCCGGGTTTCCATGGTCACTTGACGCTTGAGCTTTCCAATGTGGCGACCTTGCCGATTGCCATCTATCCGGCGATGAAGATCGGGCAGCTTTCGTTTTACGAGTTGAGCACCAAGGCAGAACACCCCTACGGGTCACGCGGTGCGCACTCCAAGTACCAGGGTCAGCGCGGCCCGACAGCAAGCAGGGTTCACGAGGAGTTTGGACAACCGAGTTGAGTCGGTTGACGGTGCGCCGCCTCTTAGACGCCGCTTAGACACTTCCCACCCACGTGTTAAGCGCCCTTCATCGTCTTCAAACACGCCTCCCCGATAGTTGCTCTTGAGCGAATCGGAATTCGAGAAACCCAGAAGGAGGGTGCGATGAAGCAGACGCTCAAGATCGGGATCACCGTCTTGGTGGTTGCCGCCCTCGGCGTGTCGGGCGTTGCCCTGGCGGCGCAGACCACCGAAGACGACTCCACCGCCGTCGAGGACACCCGGGCGTACAAGGCGCTCGAGGAGAAGCTGGCCCCGCTCGTCGAGGACGGCACCATCACCCAGTCACAGGCTGACGTGATCGCTGCCACTTTGGCGGCGGACATGCCCGGCCGCCCGGGTCGGGGTCCGGGACACCGTCCCCTGCAGGGCGTGGCGGAATTCCTCGAGCTGACCCCCGAGGAGATGCGGGCGGCGCTGTCGGAGTACGACACGCTCGCCGATCTCGCCGAGGCCAACGGCTCGAGTGGCGCCGAACTCATCGCCTATCTGGTCAGCCAGGTCGAGGAGCACCTCGCAAAGGGCGTGGCCGATGGACGGATCACGCAAGAAGAGGCCGACGAGAAACTTGCCGAGGCCGAGGAGCACATCACCGAACTGGTGAACAGCGACATCCCCGAGCCGGGCGATCGCCCCTTCCGACGGGGCGGCCGCGGCCCCGGATCCGGCGACGGTTCCGACGCCTAG
>JBBTKD010000118.1:0-1356 GCA_038059105.1 Actinomycetota bacterium
CTGAACCGCCCCGGATATGGTGGAGGGCCTGATCCCACGGGAAGGTGGAGTCATGCCAGCACCGAGGAAGTATCCGCAGGAGCTTCGAGAGCGGGCTGTGCGGCTCGTCTTGGAGGCTCGGGAACAAGATGAGGGGTTGTCGCTGAACGCGGCTGTGTTGCGGATCGGTCCGCGGGTGGGGGTGGTGGCCGACACGCTGCGGGGATGGTGTAAGCAGGCCGAGATCGATGCGGGTCGACGGCCGGGTGTGTCGACGTCGGAGGCGGCACGGATCAGGGATCTTGAGCGTGACGTGCGTGAGTTGCGCCGTGCCAATGAGATCCTGTTAGCGGCTTCAAGTTTCTTCGCGCGGGAGCTCGACCCGCGGTTGCCGTGGTAGTGGAGTTCATCGATGCCCATCGGGAACGGTTCGGGGTCGAGCCGATCTGCACCGTGCTCGCCGAGCATGGTTGCGGGATCGCCCCGTCCACCTATTACGCGGCGAAGACCCGTCGGGCTTCGGCTCGGGTGGTGCGCGACGAGATGGTGTTGGCCCACATCCGCCGGGTGCACGGTGACCCCAAGATCGGCCGGGGCCTGTATGGGGTCCGCAAGGTCTGGCACGAACTTCGACGCGAACAGGCCCGTGGGGAACATCCCGAACTGGGTGGGGTGCCCCGCTGCCAGGTGGAACGCTTGATGCGGGCCAACGGGCTGCGCGGGGTGCGCCGCGGCGGCGGGTTTGTGACCACCCGGCCGGATCCGACCGCACCCCGACCACCCGATCTGGTGAACCGGGACTTCAAGGCGTCGAAACCGAACGAGTTGTGGGTGGTCGACTTCACCTACGTCCCGACGTGGGCCGGCACCGTGTTCAGTGCCTTTGTCATCGACGTGTTCAGCCGCCGCATCGTGGGATGGCGCACCAAAGCAACCATGCCCACGGACCTGCCCCTCGACGCTTTGGAGATGGCGCTGTGGACCCGCAGCGAAGCCGACCAGCTCGTCGCAGGGCTGGTCCATCACTCCGATGCGGGGAGCCAATACACGTCGATTCGGTACACCAACCGGCTCGCTGATGCTGGCGCGGTGGCTTCGATCGGCACCGTCGGGGACTCGTTCGACAACTCGATGGCCGAGTCCGTGATCGGGCTTTACAAAACCGAATGCGTCCGTCACGAAGGACCCTGGCGGGGCCCCGACGATCTCGAACTCGGCACATTGAACTGGGTGTGGTGGTTCAACCACTCCCGGATCCACGGCGAGATCGGCAACGTCACCCCCATCGAATACGAGACCGAGTACTACCGTCACCACACGTCCCGGCCGCAACCGCAGCCGGCAGAACCCGCTCTCCACTAAACCCGGGGCGGTTCA
>JBBTKD010000119.1:0-10851 GCA_038059105.1 Actinomycetota bacterium
GGTTCGATTCCCTCCCCGGGCACCAAGCAGGCATCAGGCTCCAGGCACCAGGCGTCAGCCGGTCTGCGGTCTGCGGTCCGCGGTCCGCGGTCTGCGGTCCGCCGTCGCGAGAGCCGCGTACCGAGCACCGCCCTCGCCCCTTCTTGCCTCTTTCCTTCTTCCGGCATTACTGTTCCCGCCTTGAAGCACCGCGGCTTTATGCGTGCTCGGGGGGACCGCGGGGCGGTTCCTGTCGCCACGCTTGTAATAGCGCTTGCCATTGCGGGTGGTCTCGTGGTTGGTTCGATTCTTGGATTCACCGGGGCGCTCGATCTCTTTGGTGAGTCGGACACCATCGCTTCTGCCGCAGCCGCGCCCTACTACGGGTGCCCTGGCGATGCGTCGTCGGCCGGCGTACTGCACCGGGGTGATCGGGTGTTCGCCACCGGTCGTACCCAAGATGCAGCCTGGATCCAGGTTCGCTCACCCCGCTCTTCGGATGCCAGGGTTTGGCTCGCCGCCAATGACCTCGATCCGGACGCCGACCTGCTGCCACTTCCCGTGCTCCCGTGTGCTGTGGTGGTCGAAGTCTCGGTGGAAACCACGACCACGGTGCCGGGCGACACCACGACCACGACGACCGTGCCGGGCGATACTACGACGACCTCGGTTGCGGATACCACGACGACCGTCGCGGCGACAACCACGACGGTCGCCGTAACCACCACCACCCTTGCCCCACCGTCGGTGGGGCAGGTGTCGGAGTCGCACGATCCGATCTGGGAGTCCTATGCCGGTTTCGACGACTGCAACGGTGTGCCTAGTCAATTCAACACGTCGGTGATCTCGGCCACGATCACGGCTCCCGCGGGCGTCCAGTCGGTCACCATGTTCTGGTCAGTGGGCGACCAGAACGGCTCGAAACCGATGACCCTCAACGGCGGGATGTACCGGGCCACGCTCGGTCCATTCCAAGCCGAGGAGCCAAGCGTCGTTCCGCCGAACCAGTCGCTCCCGATCACGGTCGCCGTGAGCGTCACCGACTCCCTCGGCCGCGTGGCGACTCGTCAGACCACCGTCACCCTGAACGACTGCACATTCGGATGACCCGTCGCCTCGCCGCCCTCGTCGCCGCAGGCTTCATTGGCGCCCTGCTCGTCGGAGTCGCTCTCGCGGATGTCGCCACCGACGACTCCGCTGTCGTGATCCCAGAGACGGTGGGCGATCCCATCCCGCTCGTCGTCGGAGTAGGGGTGGCGGCAGCGCTGCCGGCCGACGAGCCGTTCGCTTTCCCCGCAGTGCACGAGCCCGTCGAGGCTCTCGGGGCCCTCGAAGAGGTCGAGGGTTCGCCAGCGGTACCGGGTTCGGGTCCGACGGCGCCCGTAGTTGGCGATCCACCGGCCGACCCAGGCTTCGACTTCCCCGTCGAGGAGGGACCCGGCGGTCTGCTCGATGGGTTCTTCCTGGACGTCCGTCTGTTCGACGGCGCCTTCGATCCCGCTGCGGAACTGCTTCGGTTCCTCGACTTCTGCGCCGACGCCTCGGATGCGTCGTGCCCGTTCGGTGTGGGAGCCACGGTGCTCGGGACGTTTGGCGGTGGTGGCGACGCGGGTCCCTTTGTGCTCGACGAACAGCTGTACCCCGGGTCGCTGGGCTGGCCCCGATGCGATCGGCCGGAGCGACTGAGATCCATCGAAAGCATGCTGATGGTGTTCACCACCCATCCGGCCCTGGTCGAGTTCAGTTACCACCCGGTAGACGACCCGGCTGCGGTCCAAACCGTCGTGGTCGACACCAGCGACTCCGGCCACCCGGAGAACACCCGATTTGTCACCTTCCTCACCGACACCGGCGGTCCTGCTTCCGGCGGGGACCGCGTGCAGAACTGTTTCGTCCTCACCGGCGAGGAAGCGTCACGCCGTTACCTCATCACTGCGGTTGCCACTAGCTACACCGGTGAGACCGCGACGGACACCTACTCCTACACCACGCCCGAGCGGCGCGACCGTCCCCCCGTCGTCATCGCCCCTCTCAGTGATTACGAGGCCAATGTCGTCATCCCCGTTGAGGGTGACGGGCAGCACACGGCGGTGCTGCGGGTGATCGACGCCAGCGAGGAGAGTCCACGCTGCGACGAGATCGAGCGGGCCTCGGTGTTCGTGAGTGGCGAAGGGGCCCGGCGTGACGTCGTCCCGCTTCCCGAGACGGGCTTTGCGCCGTATTCGGGCTACGACGGCGCCGAGGAAATCGGAGACGAGATCATCTCCGGAGCCGACTGGCCGTACGACCCGGTGTACGACACCTATCAATTCTGGAACTTGAACCTGCATGAGGGCCGCAACTATCTGGTGTGCATCTGGTGGGTGCGGTCGCCCTCGAGGTCCTTTGACGCTGCGACAGTCGTCGAGCGCGAGGCGCAGTGGCTGAGCACGCCGGACCGGGTCACGACCCGCATCAGACTGCTCGGCGTGCGCGCCCCTGCAGGAGGGGTGACGGCGAACTCGATCGTCATCAGCGCACCCTGCGGGTACTCGTACCTGCTCCCTGATCGCGCCCTCGGACGCGATGAATCGGTCACCTACCGCGAGGCGGATGCGCCGGTGATCTGCGACTACCAGGGCTACGTGCAGCCAGACGTGACGAGAATTTCGGTTCGGGTGGGAGACGATCCGCGGCGCGACTTCGCGATTCCGACGCCGAACCGTCCGACCGCGGTGGCGTCCTCGATCGTGACTCTCGATCTCTCGACTCGCCGCGGCTCGGGTCTGTGTGGTTCCGGCTTTGGATCCTGTGATCCTCCTACGACTGTGTTTCCCGGTCCGCAGGTCGTGCTGCTCATCGAACACCTCGAGGGTTCGGTGAACCATCTCGATGATTGGGACCGCGGGTCCGTGTTCCGCCCGCTCACACCGCCTGCCGTGCCGACGACCCTGCCTGAACGGGTGCAGCTGGATTGGTTCAACAGCGGCGTCGAAGCGCTGGACCAGAACGGGCTGGCGGTCAACGCCGAGTTCGATCGCCCGGTGACCCTCACCGCCAGGCTCTCCGGAGCCGACGATGACCCGTGCCTGGCAGGCACCGTATTGGAGAGGACGGTCGCCGAACCCCGCACCGCTCACAGCTTCGTGTTTGGCGGGCTGTGCCCGCTCAGCGGATATGTTGTGGATCTCACTGTCACCGACGCAACAGGGGCCGTCACCGAGTTCGTCACCAACAGACCCGACGGGGCGTGGGTGTGGCCCGGACTCGGCTTTACCGAGGGATGGCCGGTGCGCTACTTCGTGGGCGTGTCGTCGCGGCTGGCCGGCGACTACTACCTGCGGTACTTCTCGGTCTCGGTTTCAGGCGCACGGTTTAACATGGCTCCCGCCGACCGGTGCCTTACCAGCACCCAGAGCCTCGAGACGGTTGATGGCTGGCCCGACGTGATCACGGTGCAGGTGTCGGTCGCCTTCAGCGATGCCCGCAGCACCTCCGAGGGTTGCCATGGTGGGATCGGCACCGAGTGGTCAGGCACCGTGGAAACAACCTTCACGATGGAACAGTTCCGTGCCGGGCGGATCACCTTCCTGGTCCCCGTGACCTCGAGTGACGGCACGAGGACGATCGAGGCGATCATCGTCACCATCAACGGACGCTTGGCTTTCTAGAGCGCGCTCCTAGGCGGCAGCCCACTCCTTGACCATGCGGTCCAGCGTGCTCAACGGCACCAGGCCCGACCCCAGCACGGTGTCGTGGAATCCCTTGATGTCGAATCGCTCCTGCATCTTCTTCTCTGCCTCGGTGCGCATCCGCTGGATCTCGAGGCGTCCGATCATGTACGCCAGCGCCTGGCCCGGCAGGGCGATGTAGCGATCCACCTCGGCCTCGATGGTCGTCTGTGTCATCGGCGAGTTGTTTCGGAAATAGTCGATCGCCTGCTGGCGGGTCCACCCCATGGCATGGAGGCCGGTGTCGACCACCAATCGGCCAGCGCGCATCGAGTCGGCAGAGAGCATCCCGATCCGCTCGAGCGGCCCCGAATACAGACCCATCTCGTCCGCAAGACGCTCCGTGTACAGACCCCAACCCTCGCCATACGCGGCGATGAAGGCCCGCTTGCGAAACTCCGGGATGTTGTCGAGTTCGCCGGCGATCGCCAATTGCAGATGGTGTCCCGGAATGCCCTCGTGGTACGCCATCGATTCGATCTCATATCGTCCCCACCGGGTGGGATCGGCGGTGTTGACGAAGAAAGTTCCGGGGCGCGATCCGTCGGCGGCGGGCCGAAAGTAGAACGCGGTGGGTCCGGTGGGAGTCTCGGCGACCACGCAATCGGCCTTGGGCAAGCGTCCGAACCATCCACCCATCGCTGCCTTGGCCTTCGCCATTGCCGTCTCGGAAGCGGCGATGATCGACGGCCCATCCGAGAAATGCAGCGCGGGATCGTCCCGAAGCCGGGTGAAGATCTCGTCGAGGTTGCTCGTTCCGAGAACCTCTGCACCGAGCGTGCGGTACTCGTCGCCGAGTTTGGCGATCTGGTCGAGTCCGATCTGGTGGATCGACGCGGCGGACCGATCGGTCGTCGTGTACAACGCGATCGCTCGCCGATAGGACTCCTCGCCATTCTTCAGATAGGGCAGACCGGGCTGGTCGTCAGAGCGGCTGGCGGGGACGACGTGATCGGCGACGGTGTCTCGCCACATCTTCAGGGCGGGGAACACACTCGCGATCAGCGTCTTCTCGATCTCGGCACGCCAGGTGGCTTCGCCCAACCATCCAGCCGGTGCGCGGAACAGCCCTAACGGATGCCCGGCCGCTGGCAGCGCGAGCAGCGCGTCCACCTGGTCGGCGGACTTCTCGGCGGTGCTGCGCATGGGAACCATTCCGCCAGCAACACCCTCGCGAAGGCGTGCCGCGGCGTCTTCGAACGCAGTAGCGAGGCCGCGCAACTTGGGGATCATCGCCTCAGCGTGGGCGGGCTCCAGGAGGGTGAGCTGAGGAACGACCACCGGCATCATCGCCTGGAGCCCGATCGTGTGGCTCACGTTCCACTCGGCCGGACGCATCTCCTGGAGGTCGGCCTGCGCCTCGGTGAGGAAGATGAGGACCTCACGCGTGATCTTCTCGTCGGTGGTGAGCGTGCCCGGATCGACCGCCTTCGCTCGCTTCGCAAAGTCACGGCGTGCGGCGATGTCAGCGTCCTCGGCACCCCGGGAAAGGTCCTCGAACCGATCGTCATACCGGTGGTCCCCGAGCATGAGGGCGTCGGTGGGCTCGGTCTTCATGACGTACTCCCAGTACTCGACGGCGAGATCGTTGAGTGGCTTGTTCAAGGGGGTCGTCCTTGGTCGGGGGAGGGCGATGCTAGGCGCGGGAAGAGAGCGCCTACATTTCACCACCATGAGGCACCGCCGCTGAGACCCGTTGTGTGCGTGGGCGCCCTCCATTGGGACGTCAAGGCGCGTCTTACCGGCCAGATGATTCCGGGGACCTCGAACCCAGCGGTGGTATCCCGAACGCCGGGTGGGGTTGCCGGCAACATCGCCCGAACGCTGGCCCGTCTCGGTGTGCCGGTTTCCATCGTGTCGGTCGTCGGGGAGGACGAGTCCGGCCTCGGGTTGGTGACACGGCTGGCGCGCGAGGGGGTAAATGTCGACCATGTGGTGACGGTCTCGGGTGCCCCCACCGCCACGTACACCGCGGTGCTCAACGGAGACGGGTCGCTTGCGGTCGGGGTTGCCGACATGGCGATCTATGAGCGGCTCGACGCCAACGTGGTGGACCCGGTCGTGAAGCTCTACGGCACTGGAGCGCTCTGGTGCGCCGACGCCAACCCCGCCACAGGCGGGCTGGCTTCGCTTGCTGCGGTGGCAGAGCTGCTCATGCTCGATCCCGTCTCCGTCGCCAAGGCACCGAGGCTGCTGCCGCTACTCCCGGGGGCGGCAGCAATATTCCCCGACGCCGCCGAGGCGACGGCACTCACCGGATTCGTCGATACCGAAGAGGCGGCGACCTCTTTGCTTCGCAACGGGGTGGAACGAGTCGTCGTCACCCTCGGTGAACAGGGTGTGCTCATCGCCGACCCCGCCGGAATCGTGCGGCGGGCACCTGCCTCGCACGGTCCCATTGCCGATGTCACCGGAGCCGGCGATGCCATGGTCGCGGGATATCTCGCCGCGCTGGCGCGCAATGAACAGGATCCCGTTGGCTGGGGCCTGGCGGCAGCGAGCCTCGCAGTAGAGACGCTGGAGACGGTGCCTCTTGACCTAGACGTTTCGCGGTTACTCGCGAGGTTGCCGCGCTGAGGCGGTTGCCGGTCGCCGGTCGCCCGTCGCCCGTCGCCAGTCGCCGGTCGCCGGTCGATGGTCGCCGGTCAGACAGTCCCGACGGGTCCTGGCGAATTGCGAATTGCGAATTGCGGGAGGTGGCCGAAGGCCGCCGACCTACACCCGCCCCACGTACTCCTCAAGCACTTCCGGGTTTGCGATCGCGTCGCGGTTGGTTACTGCTTCTCCTGCGACGATCGAGCGGACTGCTTTCTCGACCTTCTTGCCGGAGATGGTGTATGGAACCGCGCTCACCGCGAGCACTCGGCCGGGGACGTGACGGGGCGAGGTCTCGACTCGGATCCGTGTCTTGATCCGGGCGATGAGGTCGTCGTCGAGCGTTACTCCCGCTGTTGGTACGACGAACAGGACGACCTCGACGTCGCCGTTCACGGAGTGCCCGACCGCGATGGCGTCACTGATTTCCGGGATTGACTCCACAGCGCGATAGATCTCGGCGGTGCCGATGCGAACCCCGCCGGGGTTGAGGGTCGTGTCGCTCCGTCCATAGATGACGACGCCGCCCTCGGGGCGCACTTCGATGAAGTCACCGTGAGTCCACACGCCCGCGTTGTCGGCGAAGTACGCATCCCGATATCGCGAGCCGTCGTCGTCTCGCCAGAACCCAACCGGCATCGAGACAAAGGGGCGAGTGCACACGAGTTCCCCCTTTTCGCCGATCACGTTTTCCCCGGCTTCGTTCCATGCTTCAACCGCCATCCCCAATGCCCGCGCCTGGAGTTCGCCGCGTCGCACCGGCAGTGTCGGGACACCGAGCGCAAAGCAACCGATGATGTCGGTACCGCCGCTGATCGAGGCGAGTTGCACGTCGGTGGCGACATCGCGATAGACCCAGTCGAACTGGTCGGGGTGAAGCGGGGCACCGGTCGAGCCGATCCAACGGATCGCAGACAGCTCGGCGACCTCCTTCGGAACGACTCCGGCCTGGGCGTTGGCGGCGAGAAACCGGGGACTCACCCCGAAGTGGGTGATGCGTGTCTCGGCGGCGAGATGCCACAGCCTCTCGAGGGAGGGGTGGCCCGGGCTGCCGTCGTACAGGACGATCGTCGCCTCGGAGGCCAGGCCGCTCACCAGCCAGTTCCACATCATCCAGCCACAGGTGGTGAACCAGAACAGCCGGTCGCCCGGCTTGAGATCGCAGTGCAGTCGGTGCTCGCACAGATGCTTGAGCAGGGTGCCGCCCGCGCCATGGACGATGCTCTTCGGCTTGCCGGTAGTACCCGACGAGTAGAGGATGACGAGTGGGTGGTCGAACGGCAGTTGGGCGAACTGCAGCGGTGCCGACTCGGCGAGGAGTGCCTCCCACCCGATGGCGTCGCGCAACTCGCTGCGATCGTTGTCGACGAGAACGACATGCTCGATCGACGGAATCGTGTCGAGCGCCCGGGCAATGGTGGACACGACGTCGTGCTCCTTGCCGTTGTACCGGTAGCGGCTCACGGCGATCAGAACCCTGGGCTCGATCTGACCGAATCGGTCGATGACACCGAGTGGTCCGAAGTCGGGGGAACACGACGACCAGATCGCGCCGATCGAAGCCGCGGCGAGCATCCCGATCACGGCCTCGGGACCGTTCGGAAGCAGTGCCGCGACGCGATCGCCGCTCCCCACACCGAGTCGGATCAGTCCGTTGCGGGCGCGGGCAACTCTGTCGCGCAGTTCCGCCCAGGTGATCTCCACCGGGTCGGCGTGCTCGGAGGCGTGGATGATCGCCGGGGTGTCATCGTCACGACGCAGCAGGTTCTCGGCGAAGTTGAGACGTGCACCGGGAAACCATTCCGTCCCGGGCATTGCTTCCCGACCCACGGCGCGATCCGGTGGCGATAACGCGATCACCCCACCGTCGTCCCACACCGCCTGCCAGAACTCCCCGCGATGCTCGATCGACCACCGCCACAGTGCGTCATAGCTCGACGGGGAGCCAGGGATGCGGCGAGCGAAAGCGGTGAGGTTGGCGTGCTCTACGCGTTCGGGTGTCGGTTGCCAGAGGATGGAGGACATCGGAGAGAGGATAAGAGGATGGGGGCTAGGGCGGTGCTTGGTGCGCGGATCTACAGAAGCAGGCAGCTTGCAGCATGCAGCGTCGTCGGATCGCTCGCGGAGTCCATGACCGGTTCTGGCTGATGACTGATGGCTGATGACTGATGACTGTCTCCGACCGGTAACCTCTTCCCCTATGAAATTCGGCCTCCTTTATGTGAATTGGGCTGCTCCGGATTCGGCGGGCGCGTATGCCGCTCGGGCGGAGGCACTCGGGTTCGAGTCGCTGTGGACGACGGAGCACGTCGTGGTTCCGACCGGGTACCGCTCCACCTACCCCTACAGCCGCAGCGGAAAGATGGCAGGTGGCGCTGAGGACTTTCCCTCCCCGGATCCCTTGATTTGGTTGGCTTTTGCCGGGGCGGCGACGACCAAGATCCGCCTCGCTACCGGCATCCTCATCCTCCCGCAGCGCAACCCGCTTGTCCTCGCAAAGGAGGTGGCGACGCTCGATCGTCTCAGCGGCGGGCGCGTCACTCTCGGCGTCGGGGTGGGCTGGCTCGAAGAGGAGTTCCGCGCACTCGGTGTTGCATTCGAGGGGCGCGGGGAACGCACCGACGAGTACGTAGCGGTGATGCGAGCGCTGTGGACACAAGAGCTCGCATCGTTCTCGGGCCCGACCGTCGCATTCACTGACGTGTACTTGCGACCGCAGCCGATTCAGCGCCCGGTGCCGATCGTCATCGGTGGCCACAGCGAGCGCGCTGCCAAGAGAGCCGGGATGATCGGCGACGGTTTCTTCCCGGCCGGTGTCGAGCTCGAGCGACTCCCGCAACTGGTCGCCTCGGCGCGGGAATGGGCGGAACGATCAGGACGCGACGGTGCCGCGCTCGAGGTGACGATGGGTGCCAAGCCCACTCCGGAGTCCGTCGCCGCTGTCGTGGCTGCCGGAGTCGACCGTCTCCTGCTGCCCGCGCCGCAAGATCCCGACGACCTCGATCGGATGGCATCCGCCGTCGGAGTCGCCTCCGTCTGACGCGCCGAGAGGCGAGCCAGTGTGCGGGCTGATACCATCGGTTCCGGAAGACCGATCCGTGTCCGGCGCCGTCACCCGGACGGCCCGGACCGTCCCTCCAGGTGAGGCCATGATCCGACCATTTGCGACGCTCGCCCTGGCGCGCGCCACCGACTTCTGAGCAGGAGCATCGATGATCATCGCGCGCGACCTCGTCGTCGAGGCAGGGATTCGGACTCTCGTCTCGGATGCATCCTTTGCGCTTCACCCCGGTGACAAGGTCGGCCTCGTCGGGCAGAACGGTGCCGGCAAGACGACTTTGCTGCGCACACTGGCGGGACTGCGCGATCCGGCATCGGGCCACCTCGCCCGGTCGGGTCGCATCGGCTATCTGTCGCAAGAGGCCGCTCTTCCTGAACTCGAACACCGCGACGCGACGGGACTCGAGCGCGTCCTTGCGGCGCGCAATGTCGGCGGTGTGCAGCGGCGCATGGAAGAGACCCGGCATCGCATGGAAGGTGTCGACGGCGAAGAGCGCGACCGCCTGATCCGCAAGTTCGCCCGCCTCGAAGAGGAGTTCCAGGTCGCCGGCGGGTATCGCGCAGAGGCCGAGGCCCGCAAGTTCGGGGCGGCGGTGGGGATCACCGACGAGGAGATGGCGCAACCCGTGCGCACCATGTCCGGGGGGCAACGGCGCAGGGTGGAACTCGCCCGGATCCTCTTCGCCGAGACCGAAATCCTGCTCCTCGACGAGCCGACCAACCACCTGGATCTCGATGCCAAAGCCTGGATGGTCGGGTTCCTCAGCGAGTACCGCGGTGCCTTGTTGGTGGTGAGCCACGATCTGCCGCTGCTCGATGCCTCGATCACCTCGGTGCTTGCGCTGGAAAACGGCACCCTGGAGCCATATCGCGGAACGTATTCCTTTTTCCTCGAGGAGAAGGAGCGCCGCCGTACCCAGCGCATCCGGGAGAACACGGTTCGGGAGCGCCAGATCGCGCAGTTGGAGGCCACGGCTCGTCGGTTTATGGGCACCACCGAGAAGATGTCGAAGCGCGCCCACGGTATGCAGACCCGCGCCGACAAGATGAAGGAACGGCTGGTGGAGGTCGCGGCTCGCAGCCGTCGGGTGAACCTGCAGTTTCCACAGCCGGAGGCGTCGGGACGAATCCCCCTCGAAGGTGTCGGGCTCGCCAAGGCGTTCGATGACAACGTGGTGTTCGTCGACGTCGACATGTTCGTCGAGCGCGGCGAGCGACTCATAATCATGGGACTCAACGGTGCGGGCAAAACGACGCTGCTGCGAATCCTGGCGGGGGAGGAGACTGCGGACATCGGCGAGGTGAAGCGCGGGTACAAGACATCGCTGGGCTACTACGCCCAGGAGCACGAGCAGATTCGACCAGGAACCACCGTGATGGATCACATCCGCAGCGTCGCTGGCGGTGTCATCGATGCGACGCTGCGGTCGGTGCTCGGCCACTTCCTGCTCGGCGACAAGATTGAACAGGATGCCGGCACGCTCTCCGGTGGAGAAAAGACCAAGCT
>JBBTKD010000120.1:0-10923 GCA_038059105.1 Actinomycetota bacterium
GGTCGTCAAGATCCACAAGTAGGCATCAGGCATCAGGCACCAGGCATCAGCCAGAAACAAGAGAAGAGAAACGCAGATGGCCGCAGAACATCGAATTCGGATTCGCCTCAAGGCGTATGACCACGAAGTGGTCGACGAGTCCGCGCGCAAGATCGCGGAGACCGTCATACGCACCCAGGCGAAGGTCAGGGGCCCCATTCCCCTGCCCACCGAGATCCATCGGTACTGCGTCATCCGCGGCCCGCACGTTCATAAGGACTCGCGGGAGCACTACGAGATGCGCATTCACAAGCGCCTGCTTGACATCCTCGAACCGACACCCAAGACCGTGGACGCGTTGATGCGCCTCGACCTGCCCGCAGGGGTGGAAGTGGAGATCAAGACGTGAAGGCAATCCTCGGAGAGAAGCTGGGGATGACCCAGATCTTCGACGCCGAGTCGCAGGCCGTCCCGGTGACTGTGATCAAGGCGGGGCCCTGCCGCGTCGTCCAGATCAAGCGCGTCGAGACCGACGGCTACTCCGCAATCCAGATCGCCTACCGGGAGATGCCGGAAGGCAAGATCACGAAGCCCCAGGCCGGCCACTTCGAGCGCGCTGGCGTCACCCCGCACAAGCATCTCGTCGAGGTGCGGGTCGATGATCCCGACGCCTACAAGCTCGGCCAGGAAATCAGCATCGCCGACGTCCTGGTCAAGGGCGGTCTTGCCGATGTCGCCGGCGTCAGCCGCGGCAAGGGCTTCCAGGGCGTCATGAAGCGCCACAACTTTTCCGGACAGGGTGCCAGCCATGGCGCCCACCTCGTCCATCGTGCCCCCGGGTCGATCGGTGCGTGCGCCACTCCCTCCCGGGTCTTCAAGGGAATGCGCATGCCTGGTCGTATGGGCGGCGAGAAGACGACGGTCCTCAACCTCGAGGTCGTCGAAGTGGATGCCGTCCGCGGACTGCTCATGTTGCGCGGGGCTGTGCCCGGCGCCAAGGGAGCGGTCGTACTGGTGCGAGAGGCGGTGAAGGGCGTTGGCTGATTCTCCGAAGGCTCGCGTATACGACTCGTCCGGCAAGCAGACCGGCGAAATGAGTCTCGATGCTGCCATTTTCGGCATCGAGCCGAACACGTCCGTGATGCACCAGGTAGTGACGGCACGCCTTGCCGCGCTGCGTTCTGGCACCGCGAGCACCAAGACGCGCGGTGAGGTCCGCGGTGGTGGCCGCAAGCCGTGGCGCCAGAAGGGAACCGGTCGTGCCCGTCAGGGATCGACCCGTTCGCCGCAGTGGAAGGGCGGCGGTGTGGTGTTCGGACCCAAGCCGCGCAGCTACGCCCAGCGCACCCCTCGCAAAATGCGTCGCCTTGCGCTCGCCAGTGCACTCTCGGATCGCGCCGCTTCCGGTGAAGTGCGCGTGGTGAGCTCATACTCGTGGGATAAGCCGCACACCAAGTCGGTCGTCGACATGCTCGACAAGATGGGCGTTGCCGGGAAGGTGTTGTTTGTCCTCGGTCGTGCCGACGAGATCGCTGAGCGTTCCGTGCGCAACCTGCCACACGCCATCATTCTTCCGCCCGACCAGCTGAACGCCTACGACGTGCTCTGGGCGGAGACCATCGTGTTCACTTCGGCAACGGTGACCGGCATCGGTGCTGGCAAGTTCGCCGTCGCCAAGGACGACTTCGTGATCGAGGATGAGGGAGGTGCCGCGTGAAGAACCCACGCGACATCATCATCGCCCCGATCGTCTCGGAGAAGTCGTACGACCTGATCGAGCAGCGCGGCACCTACACCTTCCAGGTGGACCCGCGCTCGAACAAGTCCGAGATCAAGAACGCGATCGAGTCGATCTTCACCGTGAAGGTCACTCGCGTGAACATCATCAACCGCAAGGGCAAGCGCAAGCGCACCGGTTTCATGATCGGCAAGCGCAACGACACGAAGCGCGCTCTCGTCACCCTGGCACAGGGCACCGAGATCGACATCTTTGGAGTCAAGTAAATGAAGGACGGATTCGACGTGATCGCACCAGCGGGGATGGCAGATGGCAGACGGCAGATGGCAACAATCTGCAATCTGCAATCTGCAATCTGCAATCCACACGCCTTCGGCCACATCGAACGCGTCGAGGTGTTCCCATGGCAGTAAAGAAATACAAACCGACTTCTCCGGGACGGCGGTTCCGCACGGTTTCTGACTTCAGTGAGATCACGAAGTCGACGCCGGAGAAGAGCCTGCTCGAGAAGCAGCACTCCGCCGGCGGGCGCAACGTCCACGGTCGCATGACCGCGCGCCATCAGGGTGGCGGTCACAAGCGGCGTTACCGCACCATCGATTTCCGCCGCACCAAGGACGGGATTCCCGCCAAGGTCGCCTCGATCGAGTACGACCCGAATCGCAACGCCCGCATCGCACTGCTCCACTACGTCGACGGAGAGAAGGCGTACATCCTCGCTCCGCAGCGTGTCGCGGTCGGAGATCGTCTCGAGTCCGGATCGGGCGCCGAGATTCGTCCCGGCAATGCCCTTCCGCTGCGCAACGTTCCCGCTGGCACGGTGGTTCACGCCGTCGAACTTCGCCCCGGTGGCGGTGCCAAGCTCGGACGCTCTGCCGGTACGGGGATCCAGTTGATCGCAAAGGAATCAGACCTTGCGCTGATCCGCCTCCCCTCCGGCGAGATGCGCAACATTCCGCTCGACTGCCGCGCCACCATCGGCGAGGTTGGCAACCCCGAGGCTGAACTCACCAAGGGCGGCAAAGCCGGACACAGCCGTTGGAAGGGTGTCCGTCCGCAGAGCCGCGGCGTCGCCATGAACCCTGTCGACCACCCGCTCGGCGGTGGCGAAGGCAAGGCCAGCGGTGGTCGTCACCCGGTGAGCCCATGGGGCAAGCCGGAGGGACGGACCCGTAAGAAGAAGAAGGCGAGCACCAAGTTCATCGTCCGCCGGAGAACGAAGAAGGGTCAACGATGAGAAGCTTCCAGCCACCAGCCTCCAGCCTCCAGCCAACCTCCGACGGGGCTGCATGCTGCATGCTGCACGCTATTTCTCATCGGAGCGCGTCATGAGTCGTTCACTCTCTAAGGGCCCCTTCGTTGACGAGCATTTGCTCGCCAAGGTGGAGCGCGCCTCCAAGACCGGGGATAAGCGGGTCATCAAGACCTGGAGTCGTCGTTCGACCGTGATCCCCGAGATGGTTGGACAGACCATCGCGGTTCACGACGGCCGCAAGCACGTGCCGGTGTACGTCACCGAGTCGATGGTCGGCCACAAGCTCGGCGAGTTCGCCCCCACCCGTACCTTCCGCGGCCACGGCGGGTCCGGAGAGAAGGCGGCGAAGAAGACATGAAGGCGACCGCTCGTGCATCGTTCATCCGTGAGTCGGCGCCAAAACTACGCGCCGTGCTCGACCTCGTCCGAGGTAAGCCGGTGGTGCGCGCCCGCGAGATTCTCCAGTTCTCTGGCCGTGGGACCACCGATCCGGTGAGCAAGGTGCTCGAGTCGGCTGTCGCCAACGCATCGAACCGTCACGCTCTCGACGCCGCCGAACTGCGGGTGCTCGAGGCGTACGCCGACATTGGACCGGTGCTGAAGCGTGTTCGACCGAAGGCCCGGGGCCGCGCTGGAGGGATCAGAAAACCGACCGCTCACGTGACCATCGTGGTCGGCGATGGACGCGATGAGGAGAGTGCCTGATGGGTCAGAAGATCAACCCGTACGGGCTGCGGCTCGGCATCGTCACCGACTGGAAGTCCCGTTGGTACAGCGAGAAGGACTACGCCAAGCAGGTTCTCGAAGACGCCAAGATCCGCGATCTCCTCGAAAAGGAACTCGTTCGCGGAGCGCTGTCGCGCATCGACATCGAGCGCATTCGTGAGAAGAAGGTTCAGATCGACATCCACACCGCTCGCCCCGGCGTCGTCATCGGCCGCAGCGGCGCCGAGGTCGATCGCCTGCGCACCATGCTGGAGACGCTGTCGGGCCGCGAGATCAAGATCAACGTCATCGAGGTACAGAACCCCGAGACCGATGCCCAGTTGCTCGCACGCAGCATCGCCGACCAGTTGCAGGGACGGGTTTCCTTCCGGCGCGCCCTGAAGCGCGCCGTCACCACCGCGATGAAGGCCGGCGCTCAGGGTGTGCGGGTGCAGACCACCGGCCGCCTCGGCGGCGCCGAGATGGGACGCCGCGAGTGGTACCGCGAGGGCCGGGTGCCTTTGCACACGCTGCGCGCTGACATCGACTTTGGCAAGGCCACCGCCCGCACGACGGTCGGCGCCATCGGAGTCAAGGTTTGGGTCTACAAGGGCGACGTCGTTCCGTCGCTGTCGGCGACTCGCGAGAAGATCGCCGCCGAAGCCGCACTCGCCACGGGCGGGCCGTCATCTCGCCGGGCGCCGGCCAAGGCACGCGCCGAGCGGGCCGCGGGCGAAAAGCCCCGCACGCTCATCGAGGCCGGAGGCGGCAAGCGTCTCGTCGAGGCCGGGGGTGGCAAGCGTCTCGTCGAGGCCGGGGGCGGACGCCGGGTGGATGCCGACCTGGCCGAGGCAGAGTTTGAAGAGGAGCGGGCCACCGCCGAAGAGACGATCGACGTTTCGGCAGCCCGCACCGCCGACGAGGTCGTGGCGCCGCCGGCTGAGACCGAGGCGACCCCCGGCGTCGAGCCGACCGGTGAACAGGAGTAGCGGATGTTGATGCCAAAGCGCACCGCCTGGCGCAAGCAACAGCGGGGAAACATGCGAGGTGCGGCGAAGGCCGGCACCAGGGTCGCGTTTGGCGACTATGGTCTCCAGGCCGCCGAGCCCGGCTGGGTGACCGCCCGCCAGATCGAGGCCGCCCGCGTTGCCATGACCAGGCACATCAAGCGCGGCGGCAAGGTCTGGATCATGATCTTTCCGGACAAGCCGGTGACTCAGAAGCCGGCGGAGACCCGTATGGGTTCGGGCAAGGGCAACCCTGAGTTCTGGGTGGCCGTGGTGCGCCCCGGCCGGGTGATGTTCGAGTTGTCCGGTGTCGACGAGCCGCTGGCGCGTGAAGCGTTGCGGCTCGCCGGCCACAAGTTGTCGGTGAAGACGAAGTTCGTGCGAAGGGAGGAAGTGTGAAGTCAACAGACTTGCGCGACCTCTCCTATGAGGAATTGAAGACGAAACTTGCCGAAGCCAAGCAGGAGCTGTTCAACCTGCGGTTCCAGGTGGCCACAAACCAGCTGGACAACACGGCAAGGATCATGACGGTTCGCCGCGAGGCTGCCCGCATCGCCACGTTGATGCGTGAGCAGGAGATCGAGGCGTTCCACCAGTTGGAGGGTGAGGGAAGATGACCACCGAACGGCCAAACCGCAAGATCCGCACCGGCGTCGTGGTGTCGGATCAGCGCGACAAGACCGTGACGGTCGAGCTCGTCGGCTCCACCCGCCACCCGATTTACCAGAAGACCATGAAGTCGACGAAGCATCTTCAGGCCCATGACGAGACCAACGATGCCCATGTCGGTGACACGGTGCGCCTGATGGAGACTCGTCCACTGTCGAAGACGAAGCGCTGGCGCGTGATCGAAATCGTGGAGCGTGCGAGATGATCGCCCAGGAATCCCGTCTCAAAGTGGCGGACAACACCGGTGCCCGTGAGGTGCTGTGCATTCGCGTGCTCGGCGGCTCGACGCGTCGCTACGCGGGCATCGGCGACATCATCGTTGCCACCGTCAAGGACGCCGTTCCCGGTGGCACCGTGAAGAAGGGCGAGGTGGTGAAGGCCGTCGTCGTCCGCACCCACAAGGAGCGTCGCCGTCCCGATGGCACCTACATCCGTTTCGATGACAACGCCTGCGTGCTCATCAACGACCAGCAGCAGCCGCGTGGCACCCGCATCTTCGGGCCCGTCGGTCGCGAGTTGCGCGACAAGAAGTTCATGCGGATCGTTTCACTTGCGCCGGAGGTGCTGTGATGCAACTCAAGCAGGGTGATCAGGTCATGGTGATTTCGGGCAAAGACAAGGGCAAGGAGTCCCGGATCGCCGAGGTCTTCCCCAAGGTCGACAAGATCATCGTCGAAGGTGTGGCGACTGCGAAACGCCACACAAAGCCGCGCGGCCAGACCATGCAGGGCGGCATCGTGGACAAGGACATGCCGATCAACGCATCCAACGTGATGATCGTGTGTCCGACCTGCGGTCCGACCCGGATTGGTCACAAGGCCGACGCCGACGGCCACAAGCGCCGCGTGTGCGTCAAGTGCGGGGGTGACCTGTGAGCGCCCGTCTCAAGCAGATCTATCACGACGAGATCTACGCCGCGCTCAAGGAGCGCCTCGGCGTCGAGAACGCCATGCGGGTGCCGAAGGTTTCGAAGATCGTCATCAACATGGGTCTCGGTGAAGCCGTGAACGACAAGGGCATCGTCGACCTCGCCCTTACCGATCTCGCCATCATCTCCGGCCAACGCCCGAAGGTGAACAAGGCCCGGAAGTCCGTGGCCAACTTCAAGTTGCGCGAGGGCATGCCCATCGGGATTTCGGTGACCCTTCGTGGCGACCGGATGTGGGAGTTTCTCGATCGGCTCATCTCCGTGGCGATTCCACGCATCCGTGACTTCCGTGGTCTCAATCCTCGCTCGTTCGACGGCAGGGGCAACTACACGTTCGGGGTCACCGAGCAGCTCATCTTTCCCGAGATCGATTTCGACAAGGTGACCAAGGTGCGCGGGATGGACATCACCATCTGCACGACGGCGAGTGACGACGAGGGAGGGCGTGCCCTGCTCGAGGCGTTCAACTTTCCGTTCCGGCGCCCCCAGACCCAGCAGGCAGGTGTGTGATGGCGAAGAAGTCCCTCATCAACAAGGCGAACCGGACTCCCAAGTTCAAGGTTCGCGGCTACTCGCGGTGCGGCCGCTGCGGACGCTCTCGGGCGTTCATGCGGAAGTTCGGCATGTGCCGTATCTGCGTGCGCGAGCTTGCGCATCGTGGCGAGCTGCCCGGTGTGAGAAAGGCTTCCTGGTAATGCTCACCGATCCAGTTGCCGACATGCTGACTCGCATTCGCAACGCCAACCAGGCGATGCACGAGAAGGTGTCTATGCCGACCTCGAAGCTGAAAGAGGAGCTTGCCCGCATCCTCGCCGCCGAGGGCTACATCGACGGGTTCGACGTGCAGGGTGCCGGTGCCAAGCGCACCCTCGCTGTCACGCTGCGTTATGCCTCGAACCGCAGGCGTGTCATCGAGGGCTTGCGTCGAGTGTCGTCGCCGGGACGCCGGGTGTATGCCGCTGCCGGCAAACTTCCCCGTGTTCAGGGCGGTCTCGGTGTGGCCGTGATTTCGACCTCGCAGGGTCTGTTGGTCGACCGCGAGGCTCGGCGCCGTCATCTCGGTGGCGAAATCGTCTGTGAGGTGTGGTGATGAGCCGTATCGGTAATGCACCCGTTGCGCTTCCCGGTGGCGTCGCCGTGGCGATCGAGGGAACGACTCTCACCGTCAAGGGGACGAAGGGTTCGCTCTCGAGGACCTTCAGCGACCGCGTCTCCTTTTCGCAGGCTGACGGCGTGGTCACTGTCGCCAGGAGCGACGACGAGCGGGATTCGAAGGCCCTTCACGGTCTCAGCCGCGCCCTCTTGCACAACATGGTTGTTGGCGTCTCCGAGGGTTTCCGCCGTGAACTCAATCTGGTCGGCGTGGGCTACCGCGCCGCCGCCTCGGGCAAGGGGGTCGAGTTGCTGGTCGGGTTCTCGCACCCGGTGAAGATTCCGGCGACGGAGGGCATCACCTTTGAGGTCCCAGAGCCGACCAAGATCATCATCACCGGCATCGACAAGGAACTCGTCGGCCAGGTGGCCGCCAATATTCGTTCGGTTCGTCCGCCGGAGCCATACAAGGGCAAGGGCATCAAGTACTCGGACGAGGTCATCCGCCGCAAGGCCGGGAAGTCTGGGGTGGCGCGATGAAGACGCGTGAGAGCGCCCGGGTTCGGCGCCACTTCCGGGTGCGCAAGCGTGTGAAGGGCACCGCCGAGCGCCCCCGCATGGCCGTGTTCCGAAGCAACCGGTACATCTACGTGCAGGTGATCGACGACGTTTCCGGTCGTACCCTTGCCGCGGCGTCGTCTCAGGAAGCCGCGTTGCGTGACAAGACACTCACGGTCGCGACCTCTACCGAAGTCGGCAAGCTAATTGCCGCAAGGGCGAAGGCCGCCGGGGTCACCTCAGTCGTGTTCGACCGGGGCGGGTTTGCGTATCACGGCCGTCTCAAGGCGCTCGCCGATGCGGCGCGCGAGGAGGGTTTGCAGTTTTGAGCACCAGAAGAGATTCACGTGATTCCCGCGGGGGGCGCGACGGCGCCCGTGCCGCAGAGGGTCCCCAGTTCGAAGAACGAGTGATCCACATCAACCGCGTCGCCAAGGTCGTCAAGGGTGGCCGTCGCTTCTCGTTCACCGCGCTCGTCGCGGTGGGTGATGGCAACGGCAAGGTTGGCGTTGGCTACGGCAAGGCCAAGGAAGTGCCGACCGCCATCCAGAAGGGTGTCGAAGATGCCCGCAAGGCGATGAAGCCGGTGCCGATGGCGGGTACCACGGTCATCCACCAGAACATCGGCATCCACGGTGCCTCGCGGGTGCTGATCAAGCCGGCAGCACCAGGAACGGGCGTCATCGCCGGTGGCGCAGTGCGTCAGATTCTCGAGGCCGCCGGAGTGCGCGACGTGCTGGCGAAGTCGCTCGGCTCGCCCACTCACATCAATGTTGCCCAGGCCACGCTCAACGCCCTCATGACGCAGCGTCGTCCCGACGCAGTCGCCAAGGGGCGCGGCAAGACGGCCGAAGAGGTCACGCCTCCGGGACTGCTCGCCGCATACCGCACCGCCGAGTTGGGTCGCGCCGCCCGTTCCGATTCCTGAGGAGTGCCATGGCAAAGAAGTTGAAGATCAAGCTGGTGCACAGCACCATCGGCGAGAAGCCCAAGACGGTCGGCGCGGTGCGCAGCCTGGGACTTCGCAAGATCAACGCGATCACCGAGCGCCCCGACACCCCGGACGTGCGCGGACTCCTCGCTTCCGTGGCGCATCTCGTGGAGGTCGAAGAATCATGAAACTGCATCACCTCAAACCCGCAGAAGGTTCGACCAAGAACCGCATCCGCGTCGGACGCGGTGAGGGTGGCAAGCGCGGCAAGACCGCAGGTCGCGGCACCAAGGGTGACAAGGCCCGGGGGAGCACGCCGGCGTGGTTCGAAGGTGGGCAGATGCCGATCTACCGGCGCCTCCCCAAGACCAAGGGATTCACGAACCGCAACCGCGTCGAATACGCCGTGGTCAACGTCGAAAGCCTCAACGATTTCCGCAAGGGCTCGACGGTCGGCCCCGACGAGCTGCGCGCCGTCGGCCTGGTCAAGAAGCGCGGCCGGGTCAAGGTGCTCGGAAGCGGCGAACTCACCAAGGATCTCAAAGTTCGTGCCCACGCCTTCAGCATCGGCGCCGTCGAACGGATTCAGGCGGCTGGCGGCACCGTGGAAGTGATCGAGTGAGGAGGAGCTACCAGCTACCAGCCACCAGCCACCAGCATGATTCGTTTCTGGCTGGAAGCTGGAAGCTGGGAACTGGAAGCCCGAAAGCCCAGATAGAGTCTGACTCTCCGCGAGAGGTCTAGCGCAGTGCTCTCTGTCTACAGGAACATGTTCCGGATCCGGGATCTCCGGAACAAGGTGCTGTTCACGCTGATGATCTTCGCCGTGTACCGCGCTGGCGCGGCCATTCCGGTGCCGGGCGTGGACATCGATGCGGTCAAGCAGTTTGCCGATCAGGCCGAAGCGGCGGGCATCGTCGGTCTTCTCAACCTGTTCTCCGGCGGCGCACTCGAGACCTTCTCGGTGTTCTCGTTGGGGATCATGCCGTACATCACCTCGTCGATCATCATGCAGCTGCTCGCGGTGGTCATCCCTCGTCTGCAGAAACTCCAGGAGGAGGGCGAGGCGGGACGCAAGGTCGTCACCCAATGGACCCGGTATGTGACGGTGATTCTCGCCCTGCTGCAATCGACCGGTCTTACGTTCCTGTTCCACCGCGGCACGCTGACGGGCGGCATCGACCTTATCCCCAGCTACACCCCTGGTCGAGTGCTCATCATCGTGATCACCCTGACCGCTGGCACCGCCTTCATCATGTGGCTCGGCGAGCTGATTTCACTGCGCGGCATCGGCAACGGAATGTCGCTGATCATCTTTGTCAGCATCGTGAGCCAGTTACCCGCGCAGTTCGCGGTCCTCGCTTCCTCCGCCGGTGGTTATGCCAACGCCAAGTTCATCGGGGTGGTATTGCTGTTCCTGGTGCTCACCGCCGGGATCATCTTCGTCGACCAGGGTCAGCGCCGGATTCCGATCCAGTTCTCCAAGCGGGTCCGCGGTCGTCGCATGCTCGGCGGTCAGAGCACGTACATTCCTCTGAAGGTGAACACCGCAGGTGTGATCCCGGTGATCTTCGCCTCCAGCGTGTTGTACTTCCCGGCACTGGTGGCGTCGTCGATCCCCGCCGACGGATTCTTCGGTCCGATCCGCCGTTTCATCGACACCAACCTCGTCAGTGGGCGAACGTGGTGGTACGTGATCCTGTTCGGTCTGCTCATCGTGTTCTTCACTTACTTCTACACGGCGATCCAGTTCGACCCGGCGCGACAATCCGACATGATTCAGCGGCAGGGTGGATTCATTCCGGGTATCCGGCCGGGTTCGCAGACGACGCACTACCTCGAGCACATCCTCGCCCGGATCACCTTGCCAGGATCGCTGTTCCTGGCATCGGTCGCCGTGCTGCCATCGATCGTGGCGATCTTCTATGACCTCAGCATCGGTTTCTCCGGCGTATCCATCCTCATCGTCACCGGCGTCTCGCTGGAAACAATGAAACAGATCGAGAGCCAGCTGATGATGAGGAATTACGAGGGGTTCCTGGCGTGAGGCCTTCGGCCTCA
>JBBTKD010000121.1:0-7352 GCA_038059105.1 Actinomycetota bacterium
GGCACCCTCTGATCATTCAGGGCGGCATGGGCGTGGCCGTGTCGGATTGGCGTCTTGCCAGGGCCGTCTCCTCCGAGGGCCAGCTCGGCGTCGTATCAGGCACGGGTATCGACACCGTGCTCGTTCGGCGACTCCAAATCGGCGACCCGGGCGGGCACATCAGGCGTGCGCTCGAGGCATTCCCCATCCCCGACGTCGTCGCGGGCATCCTCAGTCGCTACTTCATCGAAGGCGGCAAGGCGCCCGACTCACCCTTCAAACAGAAGCCGATGGGCAAGCTCAAGCCGTCACGCCGTCTCGAGGACCTCCTGGTCGTGGCCAACTTCATCGAGGTCTGGCTGGCGAAAGAAGGCCATGCCAACCCGGTCGGCATCAACTACCTCGAGAAGATCCAGGCGCCGACACTCCCGTCGTTGTACGGCGCAATGCTCGCCGGCGTGGACTACGTCCTGATCGGAGCCGGAATCCCGCGTGCCATCCCAGGCGTCCTCGACCGTCTCGCCGATGGCCTGCCTGTCGAGATGAAGGTGGACATGAAGAACGCTACTCCGAACGACGACCCCTACCTCAGGTTCGATCCGGCCGAGTACGACCGCGGTGTGCTCCCCCAAATCGGGCGCCCCGACTTCCTCGCCATCGTGTCCTCCCATGTGCTCGCCACCATGCTCGCCCGTAAGGTCGAGTCCCGGGTGGATGGCTTCATCGTCGAAGGTTCGACCGCCGGCGGCCACAACGCACCACCGCGTGTGAATGCCGGACTGAATGAGCGCGGGGAACCGATCTATGGAGAGAAGGACATCCCCGACTTCGCGGTGTTCCGCGAACTGGGCCGGCCGTTCTGGATGGCCGGCTTGTACGCATCGCCGGAGCGGGTCAAGCACGCTCTGTCCGAAGGCGCAGCCGGCGTCCAGGTCGGCACTGCCTTTGCGTATTGCGAGGAATCGGGGCTTCAGCCCGAGATCAAGGCGCGGGTCTTGGAGGAGAGTCGCCAGAAGCGAGCCCGCGTCCTCACCGACCCCGCCGCTTCGCCAACCGGCTATCCGGTCAAGGTCATCGAACTGGGCGGGACTCTGTCTGATGAGCGCGTGTACGCCGAACGGACCCGGTTTTGCGACCTCGGATACCTCAGAACCGCCTTTGTCGATGAAGCCGGAGAAAAGGGTTGGCGCTGCCCTGGGGAGCCCGTCGTCGACTACGTCCGCAAGGGGGGCGACATCGCCGACACGGTGGGCCGCAAGTGTCTCTGTAACGCCCTCATGGCAAACATCGGTCTCGGTCAGATCAGGCGGGATGGTTCGGTCGAACCGATCCTCGTGACCTCGGGCGATGATGTCGCCGAGGTGGCGCGTTTCCTCCCGGACGGCGCATCGAGTTACCGGGCCAAGGACGTCATCGACTATCTCCTCGGCGGCGTCCTCACGGGATAGGCCTCGGGCCCGATCGACACGACGGTCTCCCGGCCCTTGAGGGCCTGCATCCTGAGTCACCGTAGCGGAGAATCAGCCCACCACCGGTACGAATGAGGGTCAATCTCAATCGTTGCGGTGTCGATAACGTTTGATGGCAAGCGAACCCGACACTCTCCGGTTGATGGTCCCGGCCCGACGCAGGCTTGGCCATATCTTCGGGGCTGGCAAGGTGGTTGCCTCGTCGTCGCCGACTCGCTACCGCGGTGGCGGGCTCTTGCTCGATGCGTTACTGCTCGGGTCGATGATCGGTCTGGCGGTGACCGACCAGACGGTGGTGTTTTTTCATCTGGCGGTCCTCGGGGTGCTGATCGTTGCCCTTCGCCGCCCGCTCCAGTCGTTCGTGCTGCGCGCCGGAGTCGTCGGGTGGGTCGCGAGCTGGGAGTTGGTGAGCGCCGTCGAGAGCGGCAGGGCAGTTGCCGAGGAACTGTGGGAGATACCGCTGATGGGAGCGCTGTTGGCGGCCGCATACGGGCTCAAGGTGCAGCGCGAGCAGGCGCAGCGGCGAATCGACGAGGCCCGGTTTCGCGTCATCGCCGGAGTGGCACACGACGTCCGCAATCCGCTGACCTCCGCGATGGGCTTCTCTCGGTTGATGAGCGAACGCGGCTACGCCAATCAGCCGCAGGAGATGGTGGCGATGGCGGGGATGATCGCCGACGCCACCTCGGAGGCGAACGAGATCATCGACGATCTTCTCACTGCATCCCGTCTTGAATCAGGGGAACTCACGGTGGCCGTGACGCCGGTCGACCTGGTGCTAGCGGCCAACTCGTTGGTCGATCACTACCGGGAGGAGGGCGATGCGATTCTGGTCCGTCGTCCGGTCGGAACGGGTGAGTTGGTCTGCCTCGGCGACGAGCTGCGGGTCCGACAGATCCTCCGAAACCTGCTGACCAATGCCCGGCGGTACGGCGGTTCACACATCGAGATCCGGATCGCAGCTGACGCGTCGGCGGTGCGGGTGCAGGTGGTCGATGACGGTGCGGGAATCCCAGAGCGAGACCGAGACTGGGTGTTCGAGCCGTTTACGCAAAGCGAGAGGGTCGACCGACCGGTTGAGTCCGTGGGAGTGGGCCTGTACACGTCACGTCGCCTGGCTCGATTGATGGGCGGCGACCTCACCTATCGATATGAAGACGGGCGGTCCGTCTTCGAGCTCCGGCTTCCGGTCGTCGCGCGGGGGATGCCGGCGGTGGCCGCGGACCCGGATGCGGCAACGGTTGCGACGCCTGCGAGCATCCTCCTCCAACGAAGCACTCAGGGGCCGCAAGGCCCCTAAGTCGCGTCAAGGAGCCACCAGCCACCAGCAAGAACGTGAGGCCGCGTCACGAACCACGAGGGTCCGGGGGGAAGGCGTAGGGCTGTTTGTCACTGGCAGGTGCCAAACGGAAGCGTGAGCCTGGAGACTGGAGGCACTCCTGGTGCGGGTGAAGAAATCGAACCGCGCGGCTGATGCCTGGTGCCTGATGCCTGGTGCCTTCTTGGAGCGGGTGAAGGGAATCGAACCCTCGTATCGAGCTTGGGAAGCTCGTGTTCTGCCACTGAACTACACCCGCAAGGCGGCGGATGCTACCGCCGTCAGCCGGAGATGAGGCTGGCCAATCCCCAGATCGCGATCACCAGTCCGACGACAAGGAGAAACCATGCCCGGCCCTTTCGCAGGTCGCCGGCGGCGTTCTTCGGCCTGATCCCGCGCCGCGCCATGACAAGGGCGTAGGCATTGCCGGCAACCAGCGCCGCCCCGAGCGCCAGGATCAACTGGGCCAGGAGCGAGTCGAGATCGAAGAAGTCGGCCATCGGTACGGGAGCGTAACGGCCGCCCCCCGCCCCCGTCCCGCTCGGTGGCCCCCGGATATGATGGTTGGCACCAAGGGGGGCGAGCTTGGGCGTGGGATGGCGGGTTTGGGGTGCGAAGTCGAGACGTGCTGCGCCGCGCCCTCGAAGACTTTTGAACTTCCTCTCCGCTCCCGACGAAGTCACCTTCTATCTCAACCGCCTGTTCCTGCGTGTGGGCGGGGGTGCCAGCATCACTGTCGCCCTGCTGCTGGGGGTCGCGGGCGTGGCCTCTGGGCCGCCGGCTTTCTTTGGGTTTGCGGCGGCGGCCGCCGCAAACGGTGCCATCGCGCTGGCCGTTGCCCGGATGGCGCGGCCTCCGATCTACCCGGTGGTGGTGCCGTCATTTGCCGTTGCCGCCGGTCTTGTCGCGGTGGGGCAGTTGCCGGTGGCGATCGCGGCCTGCATCGCGAGCACCGCCCTGGGGTGTACGGTGGCGCTGCTCGATCGCCGGGCCATTCCGCTGGCGTTGGTGGGCGTGTTGACCGTCACCGGGGTGTTGGTTCTCGGCCAGGAAGACGCCTGGTTGCTGCGGAGCGCCGGGTTTGCCATCGCACTGGTGGGTCTGGCGGCGATGTGTGTCGTCCATTTCGCGGTCCGCGACCGGTACTCGCGGGTTCCCCGGCTGCTCCACGCACTGGTGGAACACACCGGCGACGCCATCATCCTCGTCGACCGCTCCCAGACCATCCGAGTGTTCGCCGGTACCGCACCGCAGATGTTCGGGTACCGACCCGACGAGGTGCTGGGTCGTCCACTCGACTTGCTCATCCCGGTGCAGAGTCGCGAGGCCCATCGAGTCCACCTGGCGAGCTTCGCCGACGGTGAGGCGACGTCACATTCCATGTCTGAACGGCTCCCCGTTCACGGGCGCCATCACACGGGTGCGGAGATCCCGATCGAGGTGTCGATCTCGAAGGTCCCCGTGGACGGTGAGCTCTATCTGTCGGCCATCATCCGGGATATCTCTGAGCGCCGGGTGGCGGCGGAGCGCGTCCAGAAACTGGCCGACTCCCGACTCCGGCTGATCGCGAGTGTGTCTCACGAGCTCCGCACTCCGCTGACCGCAGTGGTGGGGTTCGCCGAGTTGCTTTCGAGCGGGACCGCGCTGGACGAATCCGAGCGCACGGAGGCATTGGCCACGATCAGCCGGGAGGCCGGCGACGCTGCCGCCACGCTGGAAGACCTCCTCGTGGGGTCCCGGCTCGAACTCGGCAACATGTTCGTCGCCGGGGTGCCGGTCGACATGGCCGCCCAGGTCAGACAGGTGGTGGAGGGCTTCGCCGTAACGGCGCGACCGATCGAGGTGATCCCGGGTGCCCGCCCTCTGGTGACCGGCGACCCGGGGCGGACCAGACAGGTGATCCGCAACCTGATCGCCAATGCTCTCAAACACGGTGGTTCGACCGTCGGCGTGTCGGTGGAGGAGTCCGGGAACGAGGGGGTGATCCGGGTTACGGACGACGGAGCCGGTCCTTCCCCCGACATCGTGGACCTGATGTTCGATGCCTTTGTGTCGGGACACGTTCCTGACGGGATGCCGGGATCTTTCGGACTCGGGTTGTCCATCAGCCGGAGCCTGGCGCGCGCCATGGGCGGGGACGTGCGCTACGACCGGGTCGGGGGGAACACCAGGTTCTCGCTGTATCTCCCCCTCGCCGACTGATCACGGTCCCCCCTCGCGTCGATAACCTGTCCTCCCAGATGCGCCACTGTTATGTGCTTCGTGTATTCACCCGGGGGGATAAGGGCGGCAACCATCTCGGGGTGGTCACCGACATGACCGGTATCTCTGATCGGGGAATGCAGGACATCGCGATCGAGAACAACTTCTCCGAGACGGTGTTTATCGATTGGCGCGATGGTGGCATCCCCTCGGTGCGCATCTTCACTCCCGGTCGAGAATTGCCGTTTGCGGGCCAACCTCTGGTGGGAGCCGCCTGGGTCCTGGGAATGATCGGACCCGGTACCACAGATCGCATGACCTGCCAGGTGGGCGAGATTCCGTTTCGGATGGATGGTGACGTCGTCTGGGTCGATACGCCGATGGTCGAGGCCGTGCGTCCTGCACCGGAGGCCGAATCGATTGCGATCGCCGCAGGTTTCGCCGAGCCGATTGCGGCGTGGTGGGTGGACATGCCACTCCCGTATCTCGTGATCGACCTCGGTTTCTCCGAGGCGGTCGTTTCAGCCCAGCCGGACCTCAAGGCGCTCATCGAGCATGGTGCCGATATGTGCTACCTCATCGCCCAGACGAGGGACGGGTATAAGGCCCGCTTCTTTGCGCCGCGCGACGGCATCACCGAGGACCCGGCGACCGGGAGCGCGGCGTCGGCGTTGGCAGCGGTGCGTCGCCACATCGGCGAGGGAAGCGGTACGACCACCATCCGCCAGGGTGACGAGATCGGGTCGCCATCGACGATTCGCCTTTCCTGGAACGAGCGGCACGCCTCGCTGGGTGGAACCGTTCGCCGCGACGAGGTACGTGTTCTGGACACCTGACTTCGGACGGCTCTTTAGCTACTAGCCCCGTCGCGCACGGTCTGCTCCCACTGGTACGCACGCTCGTCGGGCTCCCACGAGGTCTTGATGAACTCGAGAATCGCCCGCACGTCGTCTTCGGTGAGAGTTCCCGCGAACTGAGGCATGCGGCTTTCCGGCACCGGGAAGTCGTATCCCGTCAACACAATCGCAGCCAACACGTCGTCGGCGTGGTGCCAGGTGTGTCCGGTGGAATCGTGGGGTGGGGGTCGAAATCCTCCGTCCTTGGCGGGTGTCTTCCAATCAGGATCACCGCTGAGGTCGGCTTGGTGGCACACGACACAGTTTTCGGCGTAGAGCTCGGCGCCGCGCGTCACCAGTGCGAGGTCCAGGTCGGGGATGGGTGGGACCTCGTTCTCAGCCGTGACTGACGGCACGTCGAGACCTTCGGACGGTGACCGGGAGCAAGCGGACACAAGCATCATGGCGATGATGAGAGCCTGAAACCGCATCGGAGCATGGTATTCCTATCTCGGGCGCCTGCCTGATCGACGAGATTCAGTGTGTAGGAGAGGCGCCGTCAATAGTCCATCGTCAATCGTGAGGAGCACAGACGATGGACCGGCTAGCCGTCCTCGGCAAGCCTCCTCCGTAGACTTCCTTTCCTATGTCCACTGCCGAGTCACGCGTTCTCGTTCTGTTGGCCCTTGTGGCCAATGCGGGCATTGCCGTGATGAAGTTTGTGGCCGCATTCGTCAGCGGTTCGAGTGCAATGCTCGCCGAAGGGTTTCACTCGCTCGCCGACACCGGCAACCAGTTGTTCTTGCTGCGGGGTACCAAGCAGAGCCGGCTACGACCCACGGTTCGCTATCCATTCGGACAAGGCAAGGAAACATATTTCTGGGCGTTCATGGTTGCCGTGTTCCTCTTCGTTGGTGGTGGTGTGGTGGCGATCACCGAGGGACTCGACCGAGTGCGTCATCCCCATGCGGCCGAAGGTGGTCTCGCCTTCAATCTCATCGTGCTTGGGGTGGCGGCCGTCTTCGAGTTGGGTGTGGCATTTCGTCCGGCAGTCAAGGAGTTCAACAAGCGTCGGGGAAGCCGGAATGCGTGGCGGTCCATTCGCGAGACGAAGGATCCGACGCTCCTCGTCGTCCTGTTTGAGGACTCGGTCGCCGTACTCGGCATCATCGTGGCGGCGAGTGGGCTTCTCCTTGCAGAGTGGACCGGAGACCCGATCTGGGACGGTGTGGCGTCCTTGGTGATTGGCGTGATGCTGTGCGCCACCGCGTGGATCCTCGCAATCGAGACCAAGAGTCTGTTGGTGGGGGAGTCGGCAACCCGCCAGGTGCGCTCGGCATTGCGAGCGGCGGCGCTTTCGGTGGGAGAGATCGAGACCGTGGACCGCCTGCTCACCATGCATCTTGGCCCTGACGAGATCCTGGTGAATATGGATGTCACCATCGAGCCTGGAAAGAGCGCGGCCGATCTCGAAGCCATCACCGACCACATCGAGTCGGAGATCAGCAAGGTTGTGCCTCAGGCAACCCGGGTCTTCATCGAGTTCGG
>JBBTKD010000122.1:0-6876 GCA_038059105.1 Actinomycetota bacterium
CCCTCGTGTGCCGAGTCTGTCATGGGGAACTTCGACCGGGCGGCGGCGCGGATGGCGGTGATCTGATCGTCGTTGCGGTCGGGATCGTGGCTGGTCAGTACGAGTCGGTTCGCCCCGGAATCCCGGGCGATGCGGACCGCGGCTTCCCAATCGCTGTGACCCCACCCTGCGCGCGAACCGCGATGCTCCTCGGGGGTGTATTGAGCGTCGTGAATGAGGGTGTCGGCCTTGTGCGCCAACTTGAGCAAACGGGCGTCGGCCTCGGGTTCGCCCGCTTCGTGATCGGTGGCGATCACAACCGTGTGTGATCCCTCGAGGCGATAGCCGACGACGCCGTCGGGATGATTGAGCGCAGCGTGGGTCACGCGCACCGGCCCCACCTCGATGGCATCTTCGAGGCTGCGGATTCGGATATCGGCTTCCGCTTCGGCCAGGCCTACCGGCCAGAAGGGGCGGCAGATGACACTGCACAACACGTCTTCGGGATCGGTGTCCTCCAACGGCGGCCCCCAGAGATCAACGCGATTGGCCCGATCAAACAGCGGGGCAAACACGGGCAGTCCCTGAATGTGGTCCCAGTGGAAATGGGTGAGCAGCATGGTGAAGCGCTGCGGGGTCTTGCGGTCGACGACGAGGCGCTGGAGATGTCGCAAACCAGTACCTGCGTCGATCACCAAATGGTGATCGGGTTCGACCTCGGCGTGGAAGCACGTCGTGTTCCCGCCGAATCGGGCATGCTCGGGTCCCGACACTGCCATCGAACCGCGGCATCCTGCGACGAAAAGAGTGGGGCCGCTCATCGCGCAAGCCCCGTGGTGCGGGACACGGGTTCGATCAGTCGCTCAGCGCCGAGTCAGTGTTGCGAAGGCGCTTCGCCAGTTCGGCCATCATCTTCACGCCGATCTCGGGGTGGTTCTTCAGGAGCGCCCGGAGATCCCACTGAGTGATAATGAGGCAGCGAGCGGCCGAGGTGGCCACGACGTCGGCGGTGCGGGGGGTGTCTTCTAGGAGAAGAGCCATCTCGCCGAAGTAATCGCCCACTGCGAAATCGGCGAGCACCGTCTGGCTCTTGCGGGCCTGCGCGGTCCCCTCGAGAAGCAGGTAGAAGCCGCGCCCGCCTTCGTGACCTTCCGCGATGATCACATCGTCGGCAGCAAAGGACCGCTCCTTGGCGGTTCCGAGCACACTGGCGATCTCCTTCTCGGAGAACCCGGAAAAGAGCGCTGTGCGCTTGAGTAGTTCGGCCGCGTTCATCTCTACCACCTTCTCGAATCACCACACGATATCGGAACCTGGGAGCACCCGCAGATAGGCTGCGTCAGCGCTGCGGAGCGGCAAGCGGTGCGAGCTTGCCCAACGACACGGCCACGACCACCGCCTGGTCTCCCTGCTCCAGACGGAAACTCGAGTCGGGGTTGGAGAATGTCTTGTCGCCCCGCGCTACCGCCAGCAGAGTCGCCCGGTGATCGCGACGGAGACGGGCCGACAGCGCATCGATGTCGAGGCCGACGTACTCATCGGGGAGCACCACCCGGTACAACTCCGAACCCTCACCGCCGGACACGATATCGGTAACCAGCCCGCTCAGTCCCGGGTACATGGCAGTACGGGCCAGGAGCCGCGATGCGAGACGGGACGTGACCAGGATCTCGTCGACGCGTGTGCGGTTGAAATGGGGAAGGTGTCGAGGATTGTTCACCTCGACCACTGTGCGCACTCCAGGAGCGATGTCCTCGATGGCGAGCACGATCAGGAGCGTCCTCATGTCGGCGCCGTCTGAGGTATCGGTCGGGCAGATGATCGCCGACGAGGCGTGTTTGATCCCGGCTCGTTCGAGATCCTCGGCGCTCGCCGCGTCGCCGTGCACGAAGTAGACGCCCTCCCCCGCGGGACTTTTCTCGGCGTCGTGCAACAGGACGACCTTGACCTTGTACTCGTCGGTACGCAGTTCTTCGATCAGTTCGCGAGCGGTGGAATTCCAGCCGCAGATCACGATGTGCCCCTCGAACTCAGTCGCTCCCATGCCCTGACCCTCCTTGATGAGGAAATCGATCACGAACCCGACGACCGCCCCGGTGACCGCGGCGAGCAAGGCGTACCCGAACAATGTGAGGAACCAGTACGTCGCCCAGCCCCATGGTGTGGTGACGTACGAAAGGTCGGCAGCCTTGAGGATCGCCATCACCGACCAGTAGAAAGACTCCCCGAACTCATCCCAGGTGGCGTGTCCCTCGGCAAGCGTCACAGCGACAGTGCCCAGGATCACCGCGATCAGGCTGGCGATGATCAGGGGACGCAGAACCTTGCCCCCGAATTGCTTTCGGATCCGGCGGAAGTGCCACCTGAATCGCCTGAACACGAGACCCCTCCGGAGTGAGGGCGAGGATTGTACGGAGATTGTTCTTGGCCCGACCGGCGACCCCCACACCCGGCCTCCTCCACAACGTGGGGAGTCGGCCCAGCCACCACCAAGGGCCTTTCGCCCCTGGCTTCCCAGAGCCCCGACAGGGATGCTCTCCTTGCGAGGAAGCCGGCGGGGGCGTTCGACCCGGCCCGCACAGCGCCCCCTCCTGTGAGAGGTAGGCGACGCCCCTGCCGGCCCCTCTCAGAAGGCACCAGGTATCAGGCTCCAGGCACCAGGTCTTCAAGCCGCGCGGCGATAATCGAACGCGTCCAGGACAATCCCGAGTTCACCGAATAGCTCGCCCCCGTCATCACCAAGATTCAGAATCCAAGAAATCCCTGGTGCCTGGAGCCTGGTATCTATCCCTACCCTCCCCGCATGTCCACTCCGGTCACCGTCGCCATCCTCGCCGGTGGTGCGTCACAACGGATGGGTGCCGACAAAGTGCTTCTCGAAATCGCTGGCATCGCGCTGCTCGATCACGTACTCGCAGCGGCCGCAGGACTCCCCGCGATCGTGGTGGGAAGACAGCACCCCGGTGTTCGGTCGATTGCCGATCCCTCTCCGCAGCGGCAGGGTCCACTCGCTGGATTGGTCGCAGCACTGGAGGCGAGCGAGGGGTCGGTACTGCTGATCGGCGCCGATCAACCCTGGCTGCGACCGGCAACCCTGCACGCTCTCGTCGCGGCGGCCGACGACGCATTGCCCGTTGCACCCATTGACGACGGAGTTCGACAGGTGCTGTGTGCCGTGTACCCGGCGGGAGTCCTTCCCGAAGCGCAGCGGCTTCTGGTCGCCGAGCGCGGACCCCAGGCAGTTCTCGATCTCGGGTGTCGGGGCATCGCAGGAAGCGAGTGGGCGGAGTGGGGTGAGGATGGGCGTTCGTGGTTTTCGGTCGACACTCCCGAAGCGTTGGAGGAGGGACTGCGACGCTACGGCCTTCCGCGATGAGTGACGCCGCCGGCTGCGCGTGCCGCCGACATCCCGCTCCTGGGATTCAGCCGCCTACTCATCGCTGGCGAGACCGAGGGGCCGGATGCTGCCGAGATCGAGGAACTCGCCGTCACCGGCGCCGATGAGAAGCGACACCTGGGCGGCTTCACCGTGATCGATCGAGACGTCACGACAACGGAGACCCACCGAGCCATCGTTCGCTTCACGTTTGACCCCCAACACGTGGTGCTCGGAACCCCCAGGCCGCCCCGGTGATCGCTGCCGGGTTCGCCGCAACGGACGAACTGTGGGGTACGGGAGTCGGACCGTTAATCCCGGCGGAGGATGTGAGCAGGGGTTGACTTCAGCGTGACGTTGCTCGACAGAGCTAAGCGCGGACGACTCTGAATCGGATCCGACGACAATCGGGTCGATGTCCGGCAAGTTGCATAGCGACGAGGTACCGATCGACGCGGAGCTCGTGGCTCGTCTTGTCGGCCACAGGTTCCCTGAGTGGGCACATCTGCCAATCACCAGGGTCGAGTCGGGAGGTACGGTCAACGCCATCTATCGCCTCGGGGCCGAGATGTCGGTTCGGCTGCCACTCGCCGAGTGGGGTACCGAGGCGCTTGAGCGCGAGTTCCATTGGCTGCCCAGACTGGCGCCACAGCTGCCCCTCGAGATTCCGATACCTCTGGCGCGAGGCGAACCCAGCGACGGCTACCCCTTCCCGTGGTCGGTTCATCAATGGATCGACGGAGACATTGCGCTTCCCCACCACCTTGGTGATGCGCGTCAATCCGCCATCGAGGTGGCGGGGTTCATCCGAGCCCTGCAGGCGATGACCCAGCGGACGCGCCGCACAACACCCACCGCGGGGTTCCGTTGGCAACGGCGGATCGATCCACTCGGGCCGCCATCGACACTTGCGACGGCTTGGTCGACACCTCAGCTGTGAGCGCCGCTTGGGATCGGGCCCTCGCCGCCCCGCAATGGGATCAACCGGCCAGGTGGACCCACGGCGATCTGTGGTACTCCAATTTTCTGATCCGCGAAGGGCGGATCAAAGCGGTTCTCGACTTTGGTGGGGCAGGTATTGGGGACCCGGCAATCGACACCCTTCCCGCATGGAGCCTCTTTGATTCCACCACCAGGCCGGTTTTCAGGTCGCAACTCGCTGTCGACGACGCAACTTGGGAGCGGGGAAAGGGATGGGCGGTATCGATGGCGGCACAGGCGCTGCCGTACTACCTCGCCACGAACCCGATCATCGTGGGAAATGCCCGCCGAATGATCGAGGAGATCCTCGCCGATCCAGCCTGAGGTCCGGCCGCCTCCCCGTTCCCTGAGAGGAGCAATCACACCGGTTCGAACTGCGCCGTGAAGTGCCTAAGCCAGGGGGCGCCCTGGGTGATCCGGAACCCGCGCAGGGCGGACGCTCTCCCGGCGACCTCGAGGACCACCTCGCCGACGTAATCGATGTGGCTCTGGGTGTAAGTGCGCCGCGGCACGGCGAGGCGGACCAGTTCCATCGCGGCCGGAGTCTCGGTGCCGTCGGGAAGGGGGACGCCGAACATCACGGACCCGATCTCGACACCGCGCACACCACCCTCGCGATACAGCTCGACGGCGAGTGACTGCGCCGGGTACTGCGAGGGCGGAATGTGCGGGAGCATTGCCTTGGCATCGATGTAGATAGCGTGGCCACCTGGAGGCCACACGATGGGGACGCCGGCGTCACGGCATTTCTCGCCGAGGTACTCCGTGCTGCGGATCCGGTAGCGGAGGTAGCCCTCGTCGAGCACCTCGTCGAGACCGGTGGCGATTGCCTCGAGGTCGCGCCCGGCGAGGCCACCGTACGTCGGAAACCCCTCGGTGAGGATCAGCAGGTTGCGGCACTGCGCGGCCAGCTCAGGATCCTTCATGGCGAGGAATCCGCCGATATTGGCGATGGCGTCCTTCTTGGCTGAGAAGGTCACACCATCCACGAGCGAGAACATCTCGTGGGCGATCTCGCGCGGCGTCCGATCCGCCTGTCCCGGTTCGCGCAGCTTGATGAACCAGGCGTTCTCGGCGAAGCGGGCGGCATCCATGAAGAACGGCAAACCGTGTTCATCGCACACCGCTCGCACCGCCCGCAGGTTCTCGAGCGATACCGGTTGTCCGCCGCCGGAGTTGTTGGTGACGGTGATCATCACCAACGGGATGTGTTCGGCCCCTACCTCGGCGATCGTGGCGCGCAAGGCGGCGACATCCATATTGCCCTTGAAGGGGTGATCCGCCGAAGGGTCGCGACCCTCGGCAATCACCATGTCGCGCGCCTCGGCGCCCTGGTACTCCACGTTGGCCCGTGTCGTGTCGAAGTGGGTGTTGTTGGGGATCACCATGCCCGGCCCGGCGACGGAAGAGAAAAGGATCCACTCCGCGGCTCTCCCCTGATGCACCGGGATCACTTCCGGCATGCCGGTGAGGCGGGTGACAGTGTCGGCGAATCGATAAAACGAGCGGCTCCCGGCGTACGACTCGTCTCCGATCATCATCGCCGCCCATTGTTCGGCGGACATCGAACCCGTCCCCGAGTCGGTGAGCAGGTCGATGATCACCTCGTCTGCATGCAAGCCAAACAGGTTGTAGCCAGCGCGCCGCAATGCAGCCTGGCGTTCCTCCAGCGTAGGAAACGCGATCCCCTGCACACTGTGAATCCGAAACGGCTCGATGATGGTGCGGTAGGGCACAGGCGCTCCCGGGTTGAGGTGGCGATAACGCTAGGCCGGTCATGAGCCGAGCATGCAGCCTGCAGCGCCGTCGGGCGCGATCTCGGCGCTGCAGGCTGCCTGCTGCATGCTGGGTACTCTCGCCCTGTGACCGCGTCCACGCCTCGCGCAATTGCCGTCTTTGGTGCTTCGCGGGTTTTACCTGGTGATGGTCTCTACGAGGATGGGGTGCGGTGCGGAGCGCTCCTCGCCGAAGCGGGGTTCGTCGTAATGACGGGCGGATACGGCGGATTGATGGAGGCGGTGTCGCGCGGTGCCCGGGATCGCGGTGGCACCGTGTTTGGCATCACCGCGCCCGAGGTGTTCCCCGACCGGCCGGGAGCCAACGAGTTCGTCAGCCACGAACGACCCGCTCCCCACCTGCTCGATCGCATCCACGACATGACCCGAACGAGTGCGGCTGCCATCACGCTTCCCGGAAGCCTGGGCACCCTCACCGAACTCGTCGCCGCGTGGAACCTCGCCTTCGTCGCCCGATTCAGCGGAACGGCTCCAAAACCGCTCATCACCGTCGGGGAGCAGTGGGCAACACTCGTCGACCACCTCGCTTCCACGCTCGATGCGGATCGCGCCCTGGTCCTCACCGTCGCCACCGTCGACGACGCGGTCAAGGTGGTGCGGAAACTCGTCACCTAGGCAGAAGCCACCAGCCTCCAGCCCCCAGCCCCCAGGCAGATCCGGTCAAAGTTGTTTACCCGGCCGGGGACCCCCATCCCCGGCCCCCTCCGTAACGTGGGGCCCCTGCCCCACGGCGGCCGTCCCCGG
>JBBTKD010000122.1:6976-13464 GCA_038059105.1 Actinomycetota bacterium
CTGCGTATCGAGACCGCTCGGCTTGCCTTGCTCCGCGTCGAGGAATCGACCGATGAGCGCCGCGCCGAGGTACGGGTGACCCTGGCGTGGGAAGGCAAGGAGCACGTGGGGACCGCAGCCGGTCCGCCGGCAGACTCCGAGCGCCCTGCGCTGGTGGCAGCGGCAACCCTTGATGCCCTGTCGTTCGTCGACGACGAGTTCCACCTGATCGACACCACCACCTCATTCGCCGGGGGCATGGATGTGGCACTCGTGCTGGTTCTGGACCCCGATCAGGACCGCCCCCTCGTTGGAACGGCTGTCCTCGACGACGACAACCGCCAGGTGGCCTTCGCCAAGGCGGCTCTTGACGCCGTCAACCGCCGCATCTCTCAGTCTCTCTGAGCGCGAAGTTCGACTACTCTCCGGCGCTGTGCGCACCCGTCCCGTCATCGTCTCCATCGAGGATGAACTCATGGGCGGAGATGCGCGGGTAACCGTACGGCTCGATTGGGACCAGCGTCCCTGGCACGGCCACGCCATCGGGGCTTCCGGTGAGCGGGTCCGTCTTGCCGGTGAGGCAGCCCTCGATGCCGTCTCGCAAATCACCAACGGCACCATCGATCTCGAACTCCTGGCGGTAGCCACCACCGATCTCGGGGCAGCCAACGTTGCCCTCGCCCAGGTCCGTTACGACGGTGGCGACGTGCTGGTCGGCAGTGCCCTTCAAGGCGAAACGGACGGACGCCTTGCGGCGGTGCGAGCGGTGATGGATGCGATCAATCGCCGCCTCGAACTGGTGCTGTAGGAGCGGTCAGGTCCCCCCGGCGTTCTCCCCGAGGAGTGCCCACAGCAGGTCGCGGATGCTGACGATCCCCAGCAGTTCCCCGTCCTCCATCACTGGCATGTGCCGGTAGCCCACCTCGAGCAGCCAGCGGGCAGCCTCTTCCACCTCGACGTCCGGTGAGAAGGTGTCGGGAGCCTCAGCCATCCAATCGGCCACGGACTCGGCTTCGGGGTCGACGCCTGCAGCGAGGGCTCGAACGAGATCGCGTTCGGTGATGATGCCAACGAGAGCCCGGTCTTTGATGACGCCGAGGCTGCCAATGCCATCGTGGGCGAGCGCCGTCGCTGCGTCACCGAGCGTGGCCTCGCTGCCGATGACCATCGCCGAACCGCCGACGAGCGCACCGAGTTTCATCTCCCAGGAGGCTAGCGCGCCATGCGGAGACGGTTCAGGGCAGAACTGCCTTTAGGCCGCCCAACAGATCAGACGAGATCTTGCTCGCGAATCCCGAAGGAGGGGTGGCGCAGCCGGCACAGCGCCAGCTTCTCCAACTGGCGAATTCGCTCCCGCGTGAGGTTGAACTCGTCGCCGATCTCCTCGAGCGTGCGCGGCACGCCATCGAGGAAGCCGTAGCGCAGGGCCAGAATCCGGCCCTCCCGATCGGGAAGGCGGGAGATCGAGCGGCGCAGGCTGTCGGCGATGTCGCCTTCCTCGGTGACGCGGACCGGGTCGACAGCGTCCTCGTCCTCGATGAAGTCACCCAACTGGGCGCCGTCCTCACCAACGGGCTGCTCGAGCGAAACGGTGTCGGCGACACCGAGCGCAAGCTCCACTTTGTCGACCGTAACCCCGGCCTCTTCGGCGATCTCGTGCGGCTTGGGGTCGCGGCCGAGCTCGGCCTTCAGACTCGCCTGAGCGGCGCGCACCGCGGCAAGGGTGTCGTGGAGATGAACGGGGATTCGGACAGTGCGGGACTTGTCGGCGATGGCGCGAGTGATCGCCTGCCGGATCCACCATGTGGCATAGGTGGAGAACTTGAAGCCCTTGCGCCAGTCGAACTTCTCGACGGCGCGGATCAGCCCGAGGTTGCCTTCCTGAATCAGATCCAGGAAATCGATCCCCGAGGTGTTCGCATAGCGACGAGCGTTGGCGACCACGAGGCGAAGGTTGGCGGTGAGGAAATCGTCCTTGGCCTGCATCCCGAGCCGCTTCTGACGCTTGAGCTCGACTTCCTGCGCCTTGCCCTTGTAGGCCTTCTCCTCGAGGCGCTTGGCGGCTTCCTCGCCGGCTTCGATCTTCTGGGCGAATTCGACCTCGAGTTCGGCAGTCAGCAGCTCGTACTCACCGATGGCGGTGAGGTACTGGCTGACCAGGTCGGTCGTGAGGCGGCCGCGGTCATCGGTGAGTTTGTTGCGGTCCCGCTCGCGCCGCGTCTTGGCAACTGCCATCGGTACTGGGTGTCCTCTCAGGTCTTTGGGCAAGAAACTTCGATCCCGGCCGTCGTGCTTGGGACGACTTTGTGAAAGATTTCACAAGGCCCGGGTCTGGCCCACTATGTCACAGGCCGACACCTTTGTGAACCCCCGAATCGGAAAACGATTCCCCGTTTTCGGCGCCCGCAAAGTGACCACTCACCGCGACTACTGATAACGAAACGTACCCAGAATCGCGTCGACGAGGTCTGCGATCCCCCCATCCACGGCAACGATCTGGAACAGGATGATCCCGGATCCGTCCTCCAACTCGACCACACCGACGAACAACTCGCTCCGCTCGACTCCGCAGTCATTCCACCATTCGCTGGCACCGGTGAGGCCATCGACCTCAAGGGGGAGCGTGTGATCGAGCAGGCAGGCTCCCGAAAAGTCTCCGAAGGCATCGTCGAACGTCATCGCGCTGGTCAACCCGACGAAGAACCCCGGTGTTCCCCACCCGTCCACCCACGCCGCCCGATCCGTCGCGGCGCTGATCGATGGGCCGAACTCCTCCCCGTCACTCCCCCACTGACCGAGGTCGACGTCGAACCACGTGGGCGGAACCGACACGGTCAACACGCCGCTGTCATCGGTCAGCGTCAACGACGCCTCGAATCCGCCGCCGATCGAAGTGGTGGCGGTGGTGGTCGGGGCAGTGACGACGGTCGACGAGCCGGGAACGGTGAAGGTCGTGGTGATGGCAACGGTCGACGAAGTGCTTTGTTCGGGCGCCGCCAGCAAGAGCCCCACCCCGGAAGCGACGGCACCTACCCCGAGCACGCCGAACCCGAGTGCAATCCAGATGGCGACGCCCGAGTGACGGGAAGAGGGTGTGGGGGGCGTCGTCACGGGGGCAGTTTGGCAGAAGGGGCGAGGGGCAACGGGCGAGGGGCGAGGACGGTGGTGTTTACGCGGCTCTGGTCTCCGGCATATCAGCATGCAGCTTGCAGCCCCGTCGGACGCCAACGGGTAACGGACAACGGACAACGGACAACGGGCGACCGGCAACCGGCGACCCGCGACCCGCGACCGGCGACCCGCGACCGGCAACCGGCGACGTAACCTCCGCCGCGTGACACGAAACCGCCTCCGTGACGCCTCCAGTCCCTACTTGCTCCAGCACGCCAGCAACCCGGTTCACTGGTTCGAGTGGGGTGAGGAAGCGTTTGCCGAGGCGCGCGCTCGCGATCTGCCCGTCCTGCTGTCCGTGGGATATGCCTCGTGCCACTGGTGTCACGTCATGGCGCACGAGTCGTTCGAGGACCCGGACATCGCCAAAGTGATGAACCGCGACTTCATCAACATCAAGGTCGATCGCGAGGAACGGCCCGATGTCGATCGCATCTACATGGACGCGGTCCAAACGCTCTCGGGTCGTGGCGGCTGGCCGATGACCGTGTTCCTCACCCCCGACGGGAAACCCTTCTATGCCGGCACGTACTACCCGCCGACAGACCGACCAGGGCATCCCTCGTTCCGGAAAGTCCTCGCGGCGATGCAGGATGCGTGGACGAGTCGGCGCGCGGAAGTTAATGAACAGGCGCAACACCTCACCGGCCTGGTAAGTGTCGACCTTCCGAGCAGCTCAGGACTTCCCGACGAACGCAGCCTCATCGCTGCCTACGAAGCGATCCGCCTCGACTTCGATCCGATCAACGGCGGCTTCGGTGGCGCCCCAAAGTTTCCTCAGGTCTCGACTCTCGAGTTCCTCCTGAGGAACCACGACCAGGAGTGGGCTCCCGATGCCAGCCGGATGTTGCGCATCAGCCTCGCGGCCATGGCGGCCGGCGGGATCCGCGACCACGTCGCAGGCGGATTCGCCCGGTACTCGGTTGACTCCCGCTGGTCGGTTCCACACTTCGAGAAGATGCTCTCCGACAACGCTCTGCTCGTCCGGCTCTATGCGCGGGCAGCTCAGGTCACTGGTGATGCCGGGTTCGCCACCGTGGCGCGGGAGACGGCGCAATACCTTCTTACCGATCTCCGGCTTCCCGAAGGTGGCTTTGCCTCAGGCGAGGATGCGGACTCCGATGGCGAGGAGGGCGTCTATTACGTCTTCACCCGGGACGCAATCGCCAAGGCGGCAGGCGATTTCGCCGAGCCCGTGTGTGAGGCACTCGGCGTCACCGAGGATGGAAACTTTGAGGGTGCCAACGTGCTGCAACGCAGTGATGTTGCAGCCGTGGCAGCGCGATTCAAGATCCCGGTTGACGAAATCTCACTCGCAGTGTCCGCCACCCTCGCCGCGTTGCGTTCGATCCGCGCCACCAGAAATCGCCCCGCTCGCGACGACAAGGTGATCGCCGCCTGGAATGGTCTCGCGGCCCGCGGTCTTGCCGAGGCCGGAGTCGCACTGGGGGATTCGAGACTGGTCGATGCCGCGATTGATGCTGCCCGGTTTGTCCTCACGACGATGCGCCGGTCCGACGGCCGGCTGCACCGTTCGTGGCGTCGCGGACGGCTCGGTCCGATCGGTTATTGCGACGACCACGCCGCGATGGCGCTGGCGTGCTTCGCGCTATATCAAGCGACGGGCGACGAGACATGGTTTGTGCACGGGGCTGACCTCGCCAAGGTCATCGTCGAGCAATTCGCCGACACGTCGGGTGACGGATTCTTCGCCACCGCCCACGATGCCGAGCGACTCATCACCCGCCCCAAGAATCTCTTCGACCTCCCCGCCCCATCGGACAACTCGCTAGCAGCCGAGGTAATGCTCTCGATGTCGGCATTCACCGGAGAGTCCGACTGGAGGGACCACCTCGAGGGGGTGCTTCGACTCGGCGCCAGGATGATGACCCAACACCCTGCCGGCGCGGGACACATGCTGGCCGTAGCCCGGATCATGCTCGCCCCGCCACTGGAAGTGGCGGTCGTGGGTGCCGAGCGCGATCACCTCGTGAAGGTCGTCAACGAGGAGTACCGCCCCCGGGTGTTTCTCGCTCAGGGCGACGGCAGGGACACGACCGTGGTTCCCCTCCTGATGGGCCGCCCGGCCTCGGCAACCGGTGCGTCCGCCTATGTCTGCGAGGGGTTCGTCTGCGACCGTCCCGTGAGCGAACCCGAGGACCTGCGGAACGCGCTGAGTGAGGTGCCATCAGGCTGAGTGCACGGCTGGACGGGTCGAAATCGCTTGGCGCCCGAATCGCTAGATTCTTCCTTGTGTCAGCTCGCGCGTCCGTTATCAGGCGTGCCGCCCTCGTCGTTGCGATCGCAGGCCTCTCGGTCCTCGGATGGACGGCAACCCGGCTCTGGTTGGCGTGGGGAGACATCGAACGGGTCGCCTTCTCCCCCGATGACGTCCGCGTCGTTCTCGAATCACCCGACAACCCAAACCTCGTCTCCACGACCACCACCTTGGTCGAAGACGACGGCAGCGGCCCTTTATCGCCCGACGAGTTCGCGGCGGCGGCACACGCGGCGCGCGACGAGGCGATGGACGTGTATCTGATCATCGGAAGCGACGAGCGCAGCGAAGACGTCGCCAGCCGTCGCGCCGACGTGATCATGATGTTCATCCTTCCCACCGACGGGTCCACGCCAGTGCTGGTCTCGATTCCCCGCGACCTCTACCTCCCCAACCCGTGCACGGGCGAGTCCACGCGCGTCAATGTCAACCTGAACGGTTGCGGCGAATTCGCCAACGGACCGGAGCTGGTGGCGATCGCGGTAGAAGACTTCACTGGAGTGCCCATCGATCACTTCGTCGTCTTCACCTTTGAGGGGTTCCGGCACATCGTCGACCGCGTCGGAGGGGTAACGATCTGTCCGTCGACGGCAGTTCGCGACGAGGGCGTCGACCCTGTCGCTCTCGACCTTCCCGCCGGATGCTCCGTCGCTGGCGGTTATCAGGCCCTGGCCTGGGTGCGGTCCCGCCACACGGAGGGACTGATCGATGGACAGTGGCTGCCGCTCGCCACCTCCGACCTTGTGCGAAACCAGCGGCAGCAGGACCTGATCATCCAGGCACTCGGACGACTTGCCGGGATGGGCGACGTCTCGGAACTCACTGCACTGATAGAACAGCTGGCGAGCAGCTTCACCGTCGACGAGGGCCTCAGCCTCACGGAAGCGGTGTCAACCGCCTGGAATCTGAGATCGTTGAACATCGCCGCAATCGCGCGTCCCACGATCCCCGTAACCCTCACAATCGACGATGGTGGACGCTCCGTCCTCATTCCACAAGCCACGTTTGCAAGCATCGTCTCGACGGCCAACCCGTCGCTCGCCCAGTTCTTCGTCGACGC
>JBBTKD010000123.1:0-3824 GCA_038059105.1 Actinomycetota bacterium
GGTGGGTTCCCCTGGTTAGCATCCGCCCGACCACTCAGAGTGTACCGATGACCCCTGACAACACTCGCCGCACGACGAGCGGCATCGAGATCGACGCCGTGTACGGGCCGGCGAATCTCGGCGCGTGGGATCCGGTGCGGGCTCTTGGTGAACCGGGGGAGTACCCGTTCACCCGCGGGCCGCACCCGACGATGTATCGCGGACGGTTGTGGACGATGCGTCAATACGCTGGCTTCGGCAGCGCCGCCTCCACCAATGAGCGCTTTCGCAGCCTGCTGGCTGCGGGACAGACGGGACTGTCGGTGGCCTTCGATCTGCCCACCCAGATGGGGCTGGATTCGGATGCGGTGCTCGCCCGTGGCGAGGTCGGCAAGGTCGGGGTGGCCATCGACTCGCTCGACGACATGCGCTCCCTCATGAAGGGGATTCCGCTCGGCGACGTGTCGACCTCCATGACGATCAACGCGACGGCAGCGATCCTCTTGCTCCTCTACGAGATCGTCGCCGAGGAGGCGGGCGTCGAGTCCGAGCGCATCCGCGGCACGGTGCAGAACGACATCCTCAAGGAGTACGCCGCCCGGGGCACCTACATCTATCCGCCCCACCCGTCGATGCGGCTGGTCACCGACCTGTTCGCCTATTGCCATGAGCGGCTGCCCGCATGGAACACGATCTCGATCAGCGGCTATCACGTTCGGGAGGCGGGCTCCACTGCCGCCGAAGAGGTGGCCATTACCCTCTCCAATGGCCTCGCCTATGTCGCAGCCGCCATCGAGGCGGGACTCGACGTCGACAACTTTGCCCCCCGGCTGTCGTTCTTCTGGAACGGACACAGCAACTTCTTCGAGGAGATCGCCAAGTACCGTGCTGCCCGGCGCATCTGGGCGGCCGACATGCGGGACAAGGTCGGGGCCAAGAATCCCGACTCGTGGAAGATGCGCTTCCATACCCAGACCGCTGGAAGCACGCTCAGTGCCCAGCAGCCAGAGAACAACATCGTGCGCACCGCATTGCAGGCGCTCGCTGCGGTACTCGGCGGAACCCAATCGCTCCACACCAATGCTTTCGACGAGGCACTGGGGTTGCCGACGGAGCGCTCCGCGATGATTGCGCTGCGCACCCAGCAGATCATCGGTCACGAGTCCGGGGTCGCCGACACGGTCGATCCGCTCGCCGGCTCCTACTTCGTCGAGTCGCTCACCGATGCCATGGAGAAGTCGATCAGGGTTCTCATGAAGGAGATCGAGGCGGCCGGCGGGGCGGTGGCGGCGGTCGAGTCGGGTGTCGTGCAGCGCATCATCGAGGAGTCGGCGTATCGCCAGGCGCAGCGCATCGAGTCCGGCGCTGCCGTCGTGATCGGAGTCAACCGGTTCACCGATGCCGATGACGTCACCATCCCTGCACTGGCAGTCGACCCCGCTCTCGAACAAGAGCAAGTGGCTCGTCTCGCGGCGTGGCGCCATAAGAGGGACCCCAAGGCCGTGGTGTCGGCGCTCGACACGGTGCGTACCACCGCTGCGAGCGATGCGAACCTGCTTCCCCCGATGAAGGCTGCGTTGCTCGTCGGTGCAACGGTGGGTGAGGTTTCCGGGGCGATTGGCGACGTGTTCGGTCGCTACCGTCCCGGTTCATGAGCGACGACCTGGGGCTGCGCTTCCTTGTCATCGGCGGCGGGCCCGGAGGCATCGCCGCGGCGACGGCTGCCGCAATTCACGGGGCTCAGGTCACCGTCGTGGAATCGACGATTCTCGGTGGTGCGGCCCATCTGCTCGACTGCATTCCCTCCAAGGCCCTGGTGGCGTCATCGATGCGCCTGGACTCGCTGCGCGAGGCGTCGCAGCTCGGGCTGGACGATGTGGCGATGCCGGTGGTGCACATGGATGGCTTGTCGGCGCGCGCCGATGCCATCTCGGCTCGACTCTCGCAGGGTGTCGGGGAACTCCTCGAGTCCCAGGGTGTGGAGGTCGTCACCGGCCGCGGCCTTCTGACCAGTGCCAACACTGCTGTGGTTGGTGAGCGCACACTCCCGTTCGAAGTTGCGGTCATCGCCACCGGCTCGCGGCCGTGGGAACCGGAGTGGGCCGCAGTCGACGGAGAGCGGATCCTCACGACCCGTCACGCCTATCACCTGCCGGAGGTGCCCGAGCATTTGATCGTGATCGGTTCGGGTGTCACCGGGGTCGAGTTCGTGCACGTGTTTGCCAGTTTCGGTGCACGAGTGACCCTTATCGTGAGCCGACAGCAGGTGCTGCCGCATCGCGATCCGGAGGTGGCGGCGGTGCTCGAAGAGGACTTCATGGCGCGCGGGGTCACGTTGCTCAAGGGATCGAGGGCGAATGGAGCAACGCGCACCGCCGACGGTGTCGTCGTCACGACTGAAGATGGTCGCCGGGTGACGGGCAGCCACGTGCTCCTCGCCGTCGGTTCCCGATCGAACATCGAGGGGCTGGGACTCGAAACCGTGGGAATCGCAACCAGCGGTGGTCACATCACTGTCGATGAGTACCAACGTACCTCGTTGTTCAATATTTACGCCGCCGGAGACGTCACCGGTCAGCTACCGCTCGCATCGGTTGCCGCGATGCAGGGAAGGAAGATCGCACTGCACGCCCTCGGTCTGCCGGTGAAGCCGCTCGATTACACCAAGGTGGCGCAGGCAATCTTCACCGAGCCCGAGATCGCATCGGTGGGCCTCGAGGAGGCCGATGCCAGGGCCGAGGGACGCAAGGTGAGGATCACCAAGGTGCCATTTGCGGCGAATCCGCGTGCGCTCATTCAGGGCAACCCGACCGGATTCGCCAAGGTGATCTCCGACCCCGCCACCCACGTGGTCCTTGGCGGAACGATCGTCGGACACCACGCCTCCGAACTCATCGGGATTCTGGCGCTCGCTGCCCAGGGTCGGATGCGGGTCGATGTGCTCGTCGACACCCTGATGGCCCACCCCTCCCTCGCCGAAAGCCTCGCAGATGCGGCTTCTTAGGCACCAGGCACCAGGCATCAGGCACCAGTCAGACGAGCTGAGTCCTCAGTCATCAGTCTTCAGTCGTCAGTCATCAGTCAGAACCCCCGGTCACGGTTCCGCTGCGAACGATGCACGATTGACGATGGACGATCGCTTTCTGGATGAAGACTGAAGACTGACGACTGACAACTTCCGCCATGCCCCTCTTCCTCGCCGCACTCTCCTCATTCACGTTCGGCGTTGCCGACTTCGTCGGGGGGTTTGCGGCGCGGCGGGTTTCTGCGGTCACGGTGGTGTGGGGTGCGCACGTCCTGAGTCTCGGTGCGGTGCTCGCCGTTGCTCCGTTGTTCTCCGATGGATTCGGTCCGGCGACCGCACTGTGGTGGGGAGCAGGGGCGGGCATCGCCGGATCGATCGGGATCGCTGTTTTCTATTTCGCTCTGGCGACGACACCGACAGCGGTCGTGGCGCCGGTGGCGGCGGTCGTGGGCACGGGACTCCCCGTTCTGTTCGGCGTGTTGATCGGTGAGCGTCCCGAACCAATCGCATGGTTGGGCATGACGCTGGCGGTGCCGGCATTGCTCTTACTTCCCTCCGGGACCCGCGATCGTGGATCGGCGGTACGCGGCGTGTGGCTCGGCTTGGTCACCGGTGTCGGATTTGCGCTCTTCGGAATCCTCGTCTCGAGAACCGGAGCGGACTCGGGGTTGTGGCCGTTGGGATCGGCGCGGGTTGCCTCGATCGTGATGCTCACGATCGCGGCGCCGATACTCCGAAAGCCACTGATGGCACCGCGCAACACCTGGTCGCTCATCGCCGCGGCGGGAATCCTCGACATGACCGCAAACGTCCTGTTCCT
>JBBTKD010000124.1:0-6086 GCA_038059105.1 Actinomycetota bacterium
ACCCCCGCCCTCCTCCGAGCATGGGGCCCCTGCCCCATGCCGGCCGTCACTCGCGTGGGGCCTGAAGGTGGTGTGTTCGCGTCGAATTTGGTCGTGAGAAGCCGGCAACTCGGTTCAGGCGCCGCGCGTCTGGCGTCCGCCTGGTGCCTGGCGCCTGGCGCCTGGTGCCTGGCTACTCGACCCACTCCGGCACGTCATTGCCCGGACAGATCTCGAGCAGCAGCCCGTACGGGTTCTCCAGATTGTCGAGATCGACGCGTCCCGAACCCGGCATCCATCCGAAATGGAGGGTGGGTGAATCGGCATTGCCGGAAGATCCAAGTGTCCCGATCACGTCGCCGGCGTCAACCCGGGTGCCGGTCCAGATCCACTTCTCCCAGGACTCGAGGTGGGCGTAGTAAAGGACATCCCCGGTGGAGTCGGCGCGGATGTAGATCTGCCTTCCGCCCTGACGATGCCAACTGGCCTGCACCACTACGCCGTCCTCAATCGCCTGAACCGGGGTGCCGCGGGTTCCCATGAGGTCGATCCCTTTGTGGCTCCGACCTCCAGGCCGGTCGTCTCCCCAGTTGTTGGTGAACCATGTCTCGCCCAGGACGGGGCAAACGCGTACCGGGCCCAAGCCTGCGGCCGCTGCGCGGAGACGAGCAAGCGCATCAGCGAACGCCAACCAGTCCGGTGCGATCGACTCGGCCCGCCACAACTCCACCCCATCCAGTTGTGCCGCCATCAGGCCCGCTGTGACGGTCTCCACCGATGCCCCGCGGGGAAGTGACTGCACTGCCTCAGCCCCGCTGCGACCGAGCGATGCGAGGACCGTGCGATCCGCTTGGGCGCGCATCGACCCGATAAAGGCATCGAGTCGAGCGATATGGGCGTCACGCAATGCCTGACGGTCCCCATCGACAAGGGGAGCGTGCCCCGCCACCACCCACTCCTTCAGGTGGATCAACGAGACCAGTTCTGCGAGCGGAACGAACCGTGGCGCCTCGGGCGGCGCGTCGGCTTCCTGGGCCGAGGCCGCCCCAGACCCGATCGCCAGCACCAGCGCGGCAGCAATCACTCGCACGAGGGGCGAGCCTAGGCCGAACCGAAAGAACGGCACCCGGCAGGCACCGGACCTGCCAGTTAGCGTTGCGAAGACACAGGAGGAGCGTCATGACGACCGCGGTACGCCCGGCACGAATCGGGCTCCTCGTCGCGTTGCTCGTCGGCTCTGCCGTCGCCCTCGGACTAGGGGTGTACGGCAACGTCCACGACCCCACCGGTCGATCGCTGGTCACGCTGTTCTTCACGGCCACAATCAATGCCAAGGTGTGGCTGGCCACCGGCGCCGTGACGCTGGCACTGTTCCAGTTGTGGTCAGCACTACGCATCTACGGAAAGCTGGGCTCGACCTCGGCACCGAAGTGGCTGGGTTCGGCCCACCGCATCTCAGGGACGACGGCATTTCTCCTGACGCTTCCGGTCTCGTACCACTGCCTGTGGGCCCTTGGCTTCACCACCGAAGCGGGCAACCGCATCCTGATTCACTCACTGCTCGGCTGCTTCTTCTACGGCGCCTTCGCCGCCAAGGTGCTCATAGTGCGCAACAAGTCGCTTCCGGGTTGGGCGTTGCCATGGGCAGGTGGTGCTGTCTTCACCACCCTCGTGTTCCTCTGGTTCACGAGTTCGTTCTGGTTCTTCACCAACGTCGAGTTCCCGGGTTTCTGAGATGGCACACCGCCGCATCGAACGAATGGTTGGGATCGTGCTTCTCGGCGCAGCCGCGCTGTGGGTCGCTGCCCTATTCGGCTTCGCCTCCGGCTATCTCTCGGACGATCCGCCAGCCGTGAACCCGTACAGCACCTCCAGCGAGGTCGGGTGGTTCAGCCCGCCGCCCTCAGTGTCTGGGCTCTGAGAGAACGCTCAGATAGGCTCGCCCGAGGATCAGTTGTCGGCCCGAAGCAGAGCCGACAACTGATGACACCGCGACCTATCTGAGCGTTCTCAACGGCGCGGCACGATCACCGGTTCACCACCTGGTCCGCGCAAGAGGTGAATCCGCGCACCGGAGAACCGAGTGATCGCCGATTCGGTGAGGACTTCCGCTGCGGTTCCGTGACCGACCACTACTCCATCGTCGAGCAGCAGTACCCGGTCGGCGTACTGGGCGGCAAACGTAAGATCGTGGAGTGCCGAGATCACGGCCATCCCTCGCTCCCGGCGCAACTCGTCGACCAGATCCAGAACCTGCTGGGCATGACCGATATCCAGCGAAGTCGTCGGTTCATCGAGCAGCAGCACTCCGGTCTCCTGGGCGAGAGCGCGTGCCAGCACCATGCGCTGGCTCTCGCCGCCCGACAAGGTCCCAAGCCGCCGTCTCTCGAGATCCACTCCGTCGAGACGAATCAGTGCTCTCCGCGCCGCCGCAATGTCCTGCGGTCCCTCGACACCGAAGTACCCGGTATGGGGCGTGCGGCCGAGAAGGATGTAGTCGAAGACGGTCATGTCCTCGGGGAGCACCCGATGCTGCGGGACGACCGCCGTCGCTGCCGCGGCGCGACGCGGAGTCATGGTGTTGACCTCGACGTCGTCGACCCGAACAGATCCTCGATAGGCCACTGTTCCCGCTATCGCACGCAAGAATGAGGTCTTACCCGCCCCGTTGGGACCGACCACCGCCAGCCACTCCCCTGCCGAGACCGGCAGTGAAACCCCCACAACAGCACGGCGCTCTCTGAACGCCACCGAGAGGTCACTGGTGACCACCGAACTCATGACCCCCCCGATCGCGACGAGTTGCGCAGCACCAGGAGGAAGAAGGGACCGCCGACGAAAGCGGTGATCACCCCGATCGGCACCTCGGCGGGGCTGAGCACTGTTCGCGCAATGAGATCAGCCAGCACCAGAAAGGCCGCGCCGCCCAGCACGCTCAGCGGAAGGATCACCCGGTGGGCTCCCCCGACGAGCAGGCGGACCGTGTGCGGAACGATGATGCCGACGAAGCCGATCAGTCCACTCACTGCAACGGCACCAGCGGTGCCCAGCGTTGCGGCAAGCACGACGATCAATCTCACCCGGTCAGGGCGAACCCCGAGTGTGCGGGCCTCCTCCTCACCCACGGCGAGCACGTCGAGCAACCTGCGGTGAAGCAGGATCACGGTGATGGAGACCGCGGCATACGGCACCATCAGGCCCACCTCGCTCCATCCCACCGTGCCGAGGCGACCGAGGATCCACGAGTAGACCTCGCGGATCGTGTCGGTGTTGCGCTGCTGCACGAAGGTCTGCACCGCGGTGAGAAAGGACGCCACCGCGACACCGGCGAGTATCAGCGTCGATCCGGTGCGACGCCCGCCCACTGTGGAACCCAGGCTGTAGGCGATGGCAACGGCAATGAGCGCCCCGATGAACGCCGCTACTCCAACCAACGCCGAGCTCGAACCGACGCCGACAATCGCAATCGTGGCGCCGAGTCCCGCGCCGGCGGCGACACCGAGCAGATAAGGATCTGCCAGCGGGTTGCGGAACACGCCCTGGTACGCACCACCGGAAACCGAGAGGACCGCACCGACGAGCAGCCCGAGAACCACCCGCGGCAAACGCAACTCGAAGAGAATCGCAGTCTCCCGTTCCGACAGTCCGGACTTGATCGACAGCCACGGAAGCCGATCGAGCAGAGCCGCAATCACTCGATCGGGACGCAGGTCGGCGGGTCCGATCAACGCGCCGCCCACGCCGGCCCCAATCACCACCAATACGGCGATGACCAGGGCGCGACGTGGGATGCGACGCCGTGTCAGCTGCTCACCCCGCCAACGCGTCGGCGAGCATCGAGTCGGAGATCACCCCGAGCAGTTCGACGATCCGCGGTCCCCACCGTGAGGCCACCGCCTCGTCCAGGACGACGACTCGGCCATTCGTGATGGCCGAGAGCGAATCCCACCCAGGACGAGCAGCCACGGTCTCCGGCGTCTGTCCGCAGCACGCCCCATCACCGAGGAAGATGAAGTCGGGATCGGCGGCAATGATGAACTCCGCAGACAACTGCGGGTATCCGCCACCGGCCTCATCGGCGATGCTGTCCATGCCGAGTATCGAGTACAGCGAGCCGAGGAAGGTCTCAGAACCGATCGAGTAGTAGGTGTCGTCGAGCTCGTGGTAGTAGGTGTGTCGGACACCATCTGACGGCAACGCCGCGACGATCTCGGCGATCCCCGTCTGCATCTCGTCGATCACCGCCTCTGCTCCGTCGCCGTGACCGACCACTTCCCCGATCTCGGCGATCTGTTCGTACACCCCGTCGATCGTCACCGGGGCATCGAGTACCCATACCGGAATCCCCAGCGCACCGAGGCCGCCGACGAGGTCGTTGGGATCGAAGGTCACGATGACCAGATCGGGGTCGAGGGCGGCGAAGCCCTCAACACTCGGACTGAAGGCATCGAGGTGCGGAAGGGCACCGGCTTCAGCCGGGTAGTCGGAGTAGTCGTCCACTGCGATCACCGCGTCACCGGCACCAATGGCGAACAGGATCTCGGTGTGCGTGGCCGAACCGGAGATGATCCGCGTCGGTGGCTCCGTGATCGTGATCCCGGCGATGTCCCGGGGAAACCCCAACAAGTCCAGGGTGGTCGTCCCAGCATCCGACCCAACCCGGGCGCAGGCGGCGAACAACAGTGCTCCAACGATCAAGACCGCAATCGGTCTCTTCATCAAAAACCTCCTCGAATCTCGAGGAGGAGGTGTCGTGCCAGTTGGCGGGCGACCCTTCCTCCGAAGGCGTCCATTCCGACCCGACGTCAGGCGACCCGACTCGTCCCCTTGCGGGGCTTCACGGTTGCGGGACAGCGCCGGATTCACACCGGACTTCGCTGGACATCGCGTCACGGTCTATTAACCGATTTCAGGGACTGTAGCCATGTCGTCCCTGCGGCCCGCAATGGGCAATGAGCAATAATCGGACTGAATCACCAACGACAGACTTAGTCCGGTATTTGCCCATTGCTCATTGCCCATTGCCGCCACCGCGCCCGCCCCCACAAACGCCCACGGCTCTACACTCGCTCAATGCCCCCACGCCTTGCTCGCGTCGCGCTCATCGCTCTTCTCGTGGCTGCAGGATTTGCTGCGGCGCGGAGGTGGCGGACCGAGCCTGCTCCGAGCATGCGGGGTACCTGGAAACCGGTCTGATGCGGATCGCATTGCATCCGTCCGCCGAGGTGGGTACCCGCGTCGGCCTCATCCTTCTCGCCGAGCATTCGCTGGTCGCACTCGGGTTGTACGGAGGCATCGGGGGCTTGGGATCGAACCGACGCACGATGAAAATCTCGGCCCTCAGTGGATTCGACGTGTTTGTCACCGACGACCCTGATCCGGTGCCACTGGTCGCCATCGCCGCCGAAGACGGCCTCTCGTGCGTCGTGGCCGGATCGATTCCTCCTGCGGTCGCAGCACGATTTACTGCTGCCGGCCGCACCCTGCTTGTGGGTGCCGACCTCAAAGGCATCGCAGCTACGCTCGCCGCCCACGAGGCGGCGCGGATGGAAGGATCGGTCGACGTGAACGCAGCATGGACCATCCCCGGCAAGGCGCTCAGACGGGGAACCGGGGTTGGGTTCCCTGAACCGGTTGGAGCCCGTTGGGGCGTGAAGGTGAACGGTGGGATTGAAGTACCGGTCGGAGGATCGTGGGCGGCCGCAGCCGCAACCGTCTCTTCGGTGACGAACGGGGTCCGCTCGGAACGACTCGTCGGCGTCGCCGACCAGCGCGACCACCTCGCCGCGATCGCCCTCGCCGCAGGAGCAATCGTCGTTGCCAGCGGTGGCTATCCCCGGGGCGTCCACACTCCCGCCGACAATGCCGAGGCCTACCTCTCAGCCGCCCTTACCGCAGGGCTCGGGGTGGCGGCGTACCAGACGTAGGCATCAGGCGCCAGGCATCACGAGCCAGGCATCAGGCATCAGGCACCAGGCACCAGGCACCAGCCGGAAGCGACCCAAACTCTCGCGACGAGCCACGACACGAACACACCACCCTCATCGTGTTCGCGAGTGACGGCCGGCATGGGGCAGGGGCCCCATGCTCGGAGGAGGTCGGGGGTT
>JBBTKD010000125.1:0-8464 GCA_038059105.1 Actinomycetota bacterium
TCGGGGGAGGAGGGTCTCCGCCTCTGAGGCGATCAGAGTGCTTTTGTTCATGACGAGCGCGTCACTTGTGTCCAAGAACGCCGATGGCGTCGGGTGTGGAGACCCTCTCACCGCTGAGGACAGCGGTGCCTTCCTCTCCGCAAAGGAGAGGAGAGCACACCAGGGTCCCCACGTACTGGTGATGCCCTGAGTCCTCTCCGGAGTCCGGCATCCGGCATCCGGCATCAGGCGTACACAGACTCCTCGATGATCCCCCGAGACCGTCGCTTCATATTCTCCTCCCTTAGGGAGGAGGGTCACCGCGTCCGGGGCGATCAGAGTGCTTTTTTCATGACGAGCGCGTCACTTGTGTCCAAGAACGCTGATCGCGTTGGATGTGGAGACCCTCTCCGTCACCGCTGAGGACAGCGGTGCCACCTCTCCCTAAAGGAGAGGAACAGGAGCAGACGGACTCCGGCCTACGGCGTCGCTCGCCCGTCGGCGATGTCGAACACCGCATCCGGGACCGTCTCAAAGTCGGCGTGTGCGGTGAGCACCACCGCCATTCTGGCGCGTCGCATCTCCTCTGCCAGGTGTGGTCGTGCCGTGATGAACACGCCACGCTCCTTTGGGGCAGCGGTGCGAACGATCCGGCGAATGGCGCGTGCCGTGAGTACCGGTCCGTGTTCGGCGCTGGTCACCACCGTATCGAAGAACGCTGCCACCTCCAGCTGTTCGAGGTGACGGCGCAGGAAGGCCGAGGTCGTCCCAGCATCGGCGACACCGATCACCTGGAACGCGTCGAAGAGATGACCCAGGGCGTGCGCCGCCCCGGGAGCGAGGTCGGGCTCCCCGGAAAGATCCCGGCCCTCCCACAACAGGAGGGCCGGGATCAGATCGACGATGACGAGATGCACCTACGCAGCCGGGGGCGGCGTATCCGTAGCGGCCGGTGCGGCGCCACCCTTCTTCTTGTTCTGGCTCCAGAGGTAGTAGCCGCCTCCGAGAACCACGACCGCGATGACCGCGATCAACCACGTCGGGAAGCCCCCGCCACCACCGCCACTCGCCGGGGTGCCGCTGGGGTCAGACGACGCCGAGACGTTCAGGGTGCCGCCCAGCACGGGGATTTTCCACGTGAGGGTGTTGCCACTCTGCGAGTCGGCGTTGTGGTCGGTGATTCGGCCGGGCATGGTGATCTTGAGATTGGCCGAGATCGACTCCTCGAAGATCGTCGGATCGAATCCCTCAGCCTGGCTGCCCAGGGTGTCCTCGGCAGAGGCGACACCGCTCACGGACACCAGGGTGTCGGTAACGGTGACGCTGAACGACGACAGCATCGTGTTGTCGGTCTCCGTCAGCGTGTCCTCGACCGCGGTGATGTCGGCGACGTCACACTCGATGATGTAGAAGGTCAGGTCGCCGCGCTGCTCCTCACGAGTGGTGGCTCCGGGACATTCGGAGAGTTCGTTGCTTGAGAACGGGTCGGTTCCATCGGCGAGGAAGATGCCCTTGGCCTCTTCGTCCATGCCGACCTCGGTGACGATAGTGCCACTTCCGTCGGCGTTGATGATGGCCCCAACGTTGGTTTCGAGTTTGCAGGCGGTCGCAATGATGGCCAGTAGCGACGCCATGACAATCAGTCGGCGCATAAATCCTTCTCTCGGGTGGTAGGGGCAGACTCTACCGGGGTGGATTTCGACAAGAAGTCGGCGAGAGGTCGGCCGCCTGTCGGCGGCCTCCGCAATCGTCGCACGGCCTACGGCCATGCTCCTGCAAAGGAAGGTCGCCCTCGGCGACCTTCCGCAATGGGCAATAACGCGAGCGAGCGCTCGGCCGTGTTAATGCCCATTGCCCATCGCCCATTGCCCATCGCCAATTGCGGGAGGCGTTGCCAGACGCCGATCCTCTCCTACCCTCCGCTCGTGGATGACGTCTCTCGGACCCTTCGTGACGTTTTCGTCGCCGCCTATCGCCCCTATCTGACGGAGCTGCTCCTTGCTCGGGGTTGGCCCGTGGTTTCTGAGGCGATCGCCGTCGGGGAGGCCGACCTTGGTACGGCCCTCGATGCGCTCTTGTCCCTCCACTATCGGGAGCAGCGTCGGGCTCCACTCGAGCTGTTCCAGGAGGCGATGATCGCGCCGAACGACGCTCTCGCCGCGGCAGGTGTCGAAGCCCCGGTGCGCGACTCGATTGCGGAGGCTGCTCTTCCCGGCGACATGTATGACCTCGCCCCGGCGTCATCGGCTGTGCTCGGGGATGATGCGTGGCGTGCGCATCTTGCGTGGGGGGTCGCCAAGGCGGCTGCGATCACGCGTCCCGCTGTCGCGTTGCTTTCCTCGAACTTGCTCGACGTCGACCGGATCGAGCACGCGGTCCAACCGCTCGGATTCCGGGTGGAGAAGATCGGTTCGCTCGACGGCATCCACGACCAAGCGGCCGTTTTCGTGGATCTCGAACATGCCTCCGCCGACGCCGTCATCGAGCGCGCCGCCGTGCTTGGCAAGAAGGTGGTGGCTTTCGGTCCGCACGTCGACGATCTCGCCTTTATGCGCGCCCGGTCACTCGGTGCCGCCGAGGCGGTGCCGCGGTCGCGGTTCTTCAGCGACCCCGGGTCATTCCTGCCGCAGTACGCATAGAGAACTCATGGCTCCGGGGCTGCGAGGGCGGCTTTCCGCATCCCTGTAGCACTGGCGAGCGCGGCTCCGATGATGGCGACGAACACGATGATCATCCCGATCCACTGCACCGATGACAGGGTCTCAGTGAAGATGATCTGGGCCCACAGCACCGTCGATGCCGGTTGGAGGAGCAACATCATCGAGGTGTCGAGAGCAGGAAGACGGGGGAGCACCACGGAGATCAGCAGCCAACCGAATGACTGGATGACCACTCCGAGAGCGATGAGCCACCCGTGGGATGGCCAGCTGAATGCGAACGAGAAGTCGCCGTCGAAGCGTGAGATCAGCAGCATCGTGAGCGCACCACCGGCGGTCGTGTCGAGCAGCGGTCCGGCTGGTGGCCCCATGCGTTTGTTCGACGCCCGGTAGACCAAGAGGAAGAGCGAGTAACTGATGCCGGCGAGCAAAGCGAAGATCACGCCGAGCATGGGGTTCTCGCCGTAGGCGTCGTCTCTGCCGAGACCCCCGATGAGTGCGATCCCCACCAAAGCGATGGGGACGACGACGAACGCAGCCTTACGCGGTTTTTCCCCGAGGAGCATCCAGGCGAGCAGTCCCACCCACAGCACCTGGGAGTTGGCGACCACGGTGGAGAGGCCGGCCCCGATGTACTCGATCGACGTGTGCCACAAGGTGAGGTCTGCGGCAAATAGCACTCCGGCACCCAACGCCAGCAGCCGCTCGCGCCGGGTGCGGTCGTCGCGCATGAAACGCGCCGCGATGAACAGCACCGGAAGGGCATAGGTGGCCCGATAGAACGCTGCCGTCGTGGGTGAAACGTCCGCAAGCCGAACGAAGATGGCCGAGAACGAGATGAGGACGATGCCAGCCAAACCGATGAGTCGAGTCACGGGGCCGCACGGTAGCCCCGCCTCCTCCTCTCCAAGCTCCTGGCCCCGTTGACTACCATTCGTGGGGGAGTTGGCTGCGGAGGGTGTGATTGTGCAAGGCGGATGGGCCGACGGGGTGGGCCGTTTCCTGCGAGGTGTTGCCGCGCTCGGTCTCGCCGTGGCCGCTGGCGGAGCAGTCATCCTGGTCCTCGAAGCCGCAGGGCCAGAACCGGTAAGCGTCATCGCCGGGCGCGGTCCGGGAACCGTCGTGTTGCTTTCCGCGGAGACGGTGGGCGAGTCGCCTTTCACTGCACCGTTTGCGGTCGACCTCGATCTCGATCCCGCATTGCTCGCATCTGCTCCGCGCTCCGCAGTTGCGCTCGAGTCGCCGCATCATCGTCACTCGAGGGCGGATCGCATCCTCTCCGAAGAACTCGCCTTTGCCTTCATTTCCGCCGGGTTCAATCCGGGTCGGATGTCGCTTGCGACCATCGAACGCATCATCGATCGCGTCGCAGGCAGCGAGGCGGTCGTTTCCGAACTGGATGATCGCGACGGGAATGGACTCGACGATGACAGCCGCTTCACGGTGACTGCGTTCGACGGTTCTGCGGTGTGCGTGACCCTTGCCGCTCCCCGTCATCTGGCCCGCACGCTCGGTGGCGCCGTCGACGCCGACGGTGTCGCCATCTCGGGCGTGTCATGGTCCGCATACGGCCCGTGCGGCCGTCCCGCCCGACCGGGGATCGGTTCGGATGTCCGCGTCGGTACGACGCCCGGAACCTACGGCGGTACGGTCGCAGGCGACGTTTGCGACGTCTCGGCGCTCGCGGCCGCTCTTGCTGCCAATCCCGTCGTCGCCGCAGCCTGGGCCGCCCCTCTCGAGGTTCCGGCTGAAGGAGTCAAGGGACTCCTCGACTCGCTGACCCCTGTGGTGCTTCTCGCCGACACCGCAGTCACGGACTACGCCCTGCGTGGAGACCGTGTCGCAGCCCGGCAGGTGATCCTGGAGCGTGGCACCGCGGTCCTCGTCGATCGCCGGGGAGTACCAAAGGTGCGGTGCATGTCGGGTTCACCCCTGCGGGCGCCGCAAGCGTTGCCCGAGCAGGTGCAGGTCGACGGCACTCCGTGGCCGGGATTCTCACTCGATGTCATCCGGCGCATCCCCGCCGGGGACCGCATGGTCGACGACTTCATCCTGGTCGACGTCCGCACCGGACTCCCCGTTCACAGGCCCGCCGGAGTCGACGGGGTCCTCGCCGACCTGGCCGGACCGATCGCCCAGCCAACTCACAGCTGACGGTCGGTACCCTCTGCCCGGCCACGACGACGGAGGTTCCGGTGGATTTTGCTCTCCCCGAAGAGCACGAGGCTTTTCGCCGCGTGGTGCGTGCCTTCGCCGAATCCGAGATCGCACCCCACGCCGAAGCATGGGACCGCGATCACCACTTTCCGCTCGAGGTGGTGCGGGCGATGGGGGACCTGGGTCTCTTCGGGCTCCCGTTCCCGGAGCAGTACGGGGGTGGCGGTTCCGACTTTCTCATGTTCTGCGTGGCCGTGGAGGAGATCGCTCGCGCCGACGCCTCGTTGGCGATCACCCTCGAGGCGGCGGTCGGTTTGGGAGCGAATCCGATCTTCCACTTCGGCACCGATGAGCAAAAGCAGCGCTGGCTTCCCGACCTTCTGGCGGGCAAGGCGCTGGCTGCATTCGCCCTCACCGAAGCCGACTCCGGTTCTGATGCCGGGTCGACTCGCACCAAGGCCGTACTCGACGGCGACGAGTGGGTGATCGACGGCGCCAAGGTTTTCATCACCAACTCGGGAACCGCGATCACCTCGCTGGTCACCGTCACCGCCCGCACACCTGACGGCGGCATCAGCACGATCATGGTGCCCGCTGGCACCCCCGGTCTCGTCATCGAGCCCGCCTATCGCAAGATGGGATGGCGGGCTTCCGACACCCACGGTGTCCGATTCGAAGGCTGCCGCGTTCCCGTCGGCAGTCTTCTCGGCGAGGCGGGCCGCGGCCTCCATCAGTTCCTGTCGATTCTCGACGACGGCCGGATCGCCATCGGGGCCATGTCCGTAGGAATCGCCGGAGCCTGCCTCGATCTCGCCGTCTCGTTTGCGGAGGAGCGCTCCTCATTCGGACGGCCGATCGGACACAACCAGGGGGTGGCTTTCCCGCTCGCCGACCTGCATGTGGCGGTGGAAGCCGCGCGGCTGCTCACCTATCGCGCCGCCTGGCTGCGCGACACGGGTCGCCCGTACAAACACGCCGCCGCCGCGGCAAAACTGTTCGCCTCGGAGACCGCGGTCGACGCCACCCGACTCGCCACCCAGGTATTTGGTGGCGCGGGCGTGATGGACGACAGCGCGGTGTCGCGTTTCTACCGCGACGCCAAGATCCTCGAGATCGGCGAAGGCACCTCAGAGATCCAGAGACTGGTGATTGCGCGGTGGTTGGGGTTGTCGGTGTAGGTCTGTAAGAGGGTCGGCCGCCGAAGGCTCCCCCCTCCCCCCTTCGGGGTACTCCCCCCTACGGGGGGAGAAACTGGCGGCCGACCTTCTACCTCACCGCCACCACGCGATACACCGAGCCGTTCGAGTCCACCACGAGCAACTCGCCGTCGCTGTCGAGGCCGAAGCTGGAAACCTGGCCGGCTCCCTCGAGGTCGCCTCCCCAGTCCTGTTCTTCGACAACCTCACCTTCGTGGTAGCGGAAACTGCGGATCCAGCCGTTGCACCAGTCGGCGTAGAAGTAGTGGCCATACAGTTCGGGGATGGCGGAGCCGCGATACACGTAGCCGCCGGTCACCGAGCATCCCTCCTCGTGGGTGTAGGCGAGGGTCGGCGCCTGCCAGCCGATCATGTCGCAGCCGTCCGATGGCTTGTAACAGTCCTCGCCCTCGAAGTTGGGCCAGCCGTAGTCGAGGCCGCCTGCCGCGAGTGGTTGGACGTTGATCTCCTCCCAGTTCGCCTGGCCGACGTCGGCGATGTAGATCACGCCGACGTCGATGGAGAAGCGCCACGGGTTGCGCAGACCGTACGCCCAGATCTCGCCGAGCCCGCCTCCTGAGGCGTATGGGTTGTCGCTGGGGATCGCATACGGGTCGCCGTTGTCGACGTCGATACGGAGAATCTTCCCCTGATAGACCTCGAGATTCTGGGCGCTGTCATCGGCCATACCGCCGTCACCGAGTGCGGCGTAGAGGTAGCCGTCGGGTCCGAATTCGAGCATCCCGGCGCGATGGCGGATGCCGCGTTGCGCCACTTCGAGGAGGATGCGTTCCGTGCCGACATCGACTGTCGCTGCGCCGGAGTCACCCACCTCGAATTCCGAGATCCGGGAGTTGAGTTCGGTGCTCGTGTAATACACATAGAGCTTGCCGTTGTCGGCGAAGTGGGGATGGAACGCCATTCCGAGGAGTCCGTTTTCGATTCCGCCCGATCCAACGCGGTCGGTCAGGTTCAGATACGCCGTGTCGGCGAGACCTGTCACCGGGTCAATGATCCGGATTCGCCCTTGGCGTTCGAGCACGAAGATCCGCTCGTCGTCGCTGTTGAGGATCGACGCGGCGAATACCGGGAAGGGGATTCCGCTCGCAAGCAACTGCAGGTCGAGTGCCTGCAGCGGTCCGGCGTCGGGGCCGAGCGTCGGGGTGGTGAGATCGGAACCGGCTGCGGTTGTGAGGGTTGTGGATGCAATGGTGGTGGAAGTCTCCCCGGCGACGGTGCTGAGAGTGGTGGCAACACCGGTAGTGGTCGTGGTCGCGGCGCTCGCTTCATCACCGGTGGAGAACGGCTCGGCGATCATGAGAAACGGGATCAAGGTGCCCAGCGCCACCACGATCATCACGATGGAGGGAAGGTTCGGCCCGCCGGGCAGCCGACGCGGCCCGTCGGGGTGGCGCGCCACGGTGGGGGTCAGTTCCCAGGGATCCTGTCCCGAAGCCATGACGCCACAGGATGGCAGGTCGCGTCGTCAAGTCGGGGCAGCGAAAGACCGGGGTTTGGGGGTGTCCGACCCGATAATCCGCGGGTGCGATACCTGTTCCATGTGCCACCCGGTGCGACCGAGGCCGTTGCCGTACCCATCGAGCGCCTCGATGAGATACGCCAAGCTGACGGCTGGTTATGGCTCGACGTCACGGAATTCACCGCTGCCGACGTGGAGCAGGTCGGTCACCAGTTCGGGTTCGACGCCCTCGAGATCGAGGACGTCTTGGACTGGAGCAAGTTCCCCAAGGTTGAGGAACGCAACGATCACACGCTCGTCGTTGGTCATGCCCTCTCGGCTGCGGGCTCCCTCCGACTCGAGACCGTCGAGTACGACGCCTTCATCGGCGACCGGTTTCTCGTCACCTTCCACAGCGAAGATCTGCTCGGGTTCATCTGGGGTCGGAATCATGCGGTCGTCCCGGGGAATCTCGACGGTGCCGGCCCTGACATTCTGTGGGCCCGCATGGCCGAGACCGGAGCCGCCCACTATCGCCCGCTCGTGGAGGGTCTCGATCACCGTATCGAGGAGTTGGAGAATCGGGCGATTGCTGCGAATCCCACGGTTCCTGCCGACGTGCTCGCCCTGCGCCGCGACAGCCAGATCCTCGGACAGGTGATCTCGGCGCAGCGCGACGCCTTCCGCATCCTCGGCACCGATGAGTTGCCGGGCATCACTCGCCAGGGACGGAGGCGTCTGACGCATGTCTTCGACGACTACAGCCGGCTCAGCCATACGCTCGAGTCGGCTCCCTTGCTGCTGATCAGCGTCCTCGAATCATTCCGCGGCACGGTGGCGGAGCGAGCCAACGAGGTGATGAAGGTCCTCACCGTCTTCTCGGCGATCGTGTTGCCGCTGTCTCTGATCGCAGGTATCTATGGCATGAACTTCCGCCACATGCCGGAGTTGCTGTGGCGGTATGGATACCTCGGGGCGATGGTTCTCATGTTGGTCGTCGGGGTAAGTCTCTGGGT
>JBBTKD010000125.1:8564-10944 GCA_038059105.1 Actinomycetota bacterium
CAACAGCAGTGCGGTCCTGGCACATATCAACCGGCGACAGGGGCGACGGGATGCATCGAATCCGACCCAGGACACTTTGTCGCCGACTTCGCGGCAGTGATTCAGTTGTCATGCACCCCCGGCACCTATCAGCCGTCGTCGGGTGGGACCGGTTGTATCGAGAGCACCCCCGGTCACTTCGTTTCCGAGGCTGGTTCGGCATCGCAGTCGGAGTGTCCGCCGGGTTGGTATCAGCCCGGGGTCGAGCGCACCGGATGCCGCCGCGCCGATCCCGGCTACTTCGCTGCGCAGGGCGCGGCGATCGCACAGGTGGCGTGCGCCCCGGGGTCGTATCAACCGGGGGAGAGTGCCACTGGCTGCATGCGGGCGGAGCCGGGTTCCTTCGTCGCCGAGTCAGCCGCCGTTGCTGCCGTTCCGTGTGCGGCGGGGTCGTATCAGCCGGATTCAGGTTCGTCGACCTGCGTTGCGGCCAGTCCCGGCCACTTCGTCTCCGCTGAGGGCGCCATCGCCCAGCAATCCTGTAGCCGCGGAACGTTCCAGAATGCGTCTGGCGCCAGTGGATGTCGCGACGCCGAGCCCGGTCGTTTCGTGCCAGCGGACGCCGCCGTCGAACAGACGCTATGCCCTGCGGGGTGGTACCAGCCCCATAGCGGGGCGATGGGATGTTTCCCTGCCGATCCCGGTCACTTCACGATCGGTCTTGGCGCGACCGGTCAGATCACGTGCAGTGTTGGTTCATATCAGCTGCTCCCGGCCAGCACCGGGTGCGTCGCCGCCGACGTCGATCACTTCGTGGCGACGGCGGGCGCCATTGAGCAGGTGCCGTGCGCCGCGGGCACCCACCAACCCGATCGCGGTCAATCGGAGTGCGTCCCCCTCCCACCCCCAGAGGAGAGCGGATCGGATTCGCAAGTGTCTCCCTGGCTGTGGGCAATCCTCGCCGCAGCCCTGATCGCGGCACTGGCGATCGGCCTCAAAGCGGCGGACAGCCGAAGCGGCCAATCCTGGAACAAGGGTCCGTGGCGTAAGTAGGAGTCGAGCGAGTCCGGCGAGCCTCGATCTGGGTCGCGCGCGGTCGGCGATTGTCAGATTCTCGGTCGCGCGGGAGCGGGCCGTCGCGGTGGGGCTGAGGCAGTGTTGCCGTTCGGACTCGCGAGCTGGCGTTCGAGGGCCGTGAATGCATCGATGATGGCCCTCGCCTCGTATGCGCGGTTCCTGCGTCCGAGGTTGATCTGACGCACAACGCCTGCGGCGTCGAGACGGGTGATCGCTTGATTGGTCGCCTGGAAACTACGGCCGATGAGGTCCGCGGCAGTGTTAACGGAGACTATGGGTGCACCCGGCAGGATGCCGAGGAGCAACTCCACAGCCGAGCCAGCACGAACACGCCCGAGATTCTTTCTCCAGCGCTTCTCGATGTCATTGACTCTTGTCTCGAAGTCCGTGGCATCGTCGACGGCCCTTCGGCATGCGGCAGCGAATAGAGCGATCCAACGGTTGAGGCCCTCGTGTGCCCCACTCGAGTCCGGTTTTCCTCGATATCGAGTGGCCATGAGTCCGTCGAGGTACGACTCCGACCATGTCGCCAGAACGAGCGAGATGGGAGGCAATACTCGCGGCGCCAGTCCGCGGCGGCGCAGGATCACGTGGATCAGGGCCCGCCCTGTCCGACCGTTGCCGTCTATAAACGGATGGATGGTCTCGAACTGTGCGTGGGCGATGGCAGCCTGAGCGAGAGTTGGCAAAGCGTCGTCGTTACTGAACCTGCAGAGGTCATCGAGGAGGTTGGCTACATGCTCGTGAGGAGGAGGAACGAAGGTCGCCGAACAAGGGTTGAAGCTACTTCCGCCTATCCAGTTCTGCTCGCTGCGGATACTGCCTGCATACTCGGTCAGTCGCGTGCCGACCAGCAGGCGGCGGTGCACTTCCAGCAGACCGTGGACGGTGATCTTGCGCGACCTTGACAGGGCCTCCACTGCCCAGGTCATTGCTTCGATGTTGCCAAGAACCTCGTCGGCAGTGACATCGCTAGGAGTGGCGCCGATCGCTCGAGCGGCTTCCGCGCGGAGGAGTCGCCGACCTCCGACGACCAGACCCTCGATGTGCGATGACGCGACCGACTCTGCGCGAAGAAGCAGCCGAGCGAGAGCCTCGGTGTCAACGAGGGCGGCTGCGTTCGAGTTGAGGCGTTGGATCGCTGCTTCGGCGTCGGCGATGTCCGCCGCCACATCGCCATCCAATCGGAAAGTGCGCCCAACCAACGGGTCGGGGAGGTACGACTCGTACTCGCATCCGCGTTGGTCCCGGCGCGACAAACCCCCTCCTAGTGAGGGCCGCCATCGGCGGCGCAGGACCTTGCTCATCTCACCTCCTTGTTCAA
>JBBTKD010000126.1:0-12658 GCA_038059105.1 Actinomycetota bacterium
CCATGCGCACGGCACGGTCCCGATAGCCTCAAACGGCGCAGTATTCGAGGGTGAGGTTCATGAGAAGAGGTTACCCGTTTCCCGTTTCCCGTTTCCCGTTCACCCGCAAGAGAGAGGCTGCCCGCTACCCCGTCGCCCGCAAGAGAAAGACAAGCCTGCAGCCTGCAGCCTGCAGCCCCGACGGACGTCGCGGTACTTCTTGCGGGAAACGGGAAACGGGAAACGGGAAACGGCCATTCCGGGAAGCGAAAGACACAAAGACTGGTTGTTCACCTCGTGACCTCCACCACCACTCCCTTGATCCTCCCCGATCGGCTCAAGGAGGTGCTCGATGGCCGGGCCTTCGCCCACCTGACCACCCTCGACCCCGATGGGACACCGCAATCGAGCGCGATGTGGATCATGCGGGACGGCGACCACATCGTCTTCAACACCGCCGAGGGACGCCGCAAGTGGCGCAACCTGCAGCGCGATTCACGTCTCTCGATCTCGATCAGCAACCTCGACGACCCCTATGAGAACTGGTCGATCCAGGGACGGGTGATCGAGATGCGCACCTCCGACGGAATCGACGTCATCGACGCCCTGGCGCGCAAGTACCTCGACGGCGTCGACCGCTATCAGTGGCTCAAGCCGGGAATGGTGCGCGTGACGATCCTCGTGGAACCCACCCGAATAGCCACAAACCACTGACGGCTTCCCAGACGCACTACCTAGAGGAGAGCAGCGATCTCCCTCACCAAGTTGGCTTTGGCGTCGACCGGGAGAAACGATGCCTCCACGCTGTTGCGAGCGAGCGTTGCCAACTCCGCAGGACCGAGATTGAGCGCTTCAGCCACAACCGAGTAGTTGTCAGCGACGTAACCGCCGAAGTAGGCGGGGTCGTCGGAGTTGACCGTCACCTTGACACCACGGTCGAGCAGACGGGCCAGGTTGTGGTCCTCGATGCGATCGACCACTCGCAGCCGAACGTTCGACAGCGGGCACATCGTGAGAGGAATGCGGTCGGCGGCAAGGCGTGTCACCAACGCGTCGTCCTCTTCCGCGCGGACACCATGATCGATGCGCTCGGCGCCGAGCACGTCGAGCGCCTCCCACACGTACTCGGGCGGACCTTCCTCCCCCGCGTGCGCCACTGCCCGCAAACCCGCCTCGCGGGCCCTTTCGAACACCCGCCGAAAGTCCGAGGGTGGATAACCGACCTCGGACGAATCCAGCCCTACCGCGATGATCTGGTCGAGATAGGGCTCGGCCGCATCGAGCGTCGCCATCGCCGAAGACTCCGGGAGATGGCGGACAAAGCACAGGATGAGCGCCGAGGTCATCCCGAAGTCCCGCTCCGCCCGAGCCCTGGCTGCGGCGAAACCCTCCATGAAGATGGGGAATCCGACTCCACGCTCGGTGTGGGTCTGTGGGTCGAAGAACATCTCGGCGTGGCGAACGCCATCCATCGACCCTCGCTGGAAGTACGCCGACATCAGATCGTCGAAGTCCTGTGCGGTCCTCAGCACCGAGGCACCCTGGTAGTACACGTCGAGAAACGACTGCAGATCGGTGAACTCGTAGGCGGCGCGCACGTCATCGACTGATTGATAGGGCAGCGGCACCTCGTTGCGAGCGGCAAGATCGAACATCATCTCGGGCTCAAGCGTGCCCTCGATGTGGAGATGCATCTCCACCTTGGGTAAGGAACGGATGAAGTCATTCGGAGTCGCGGACATCGTGAGTCGTCACGATATCGGGAAAAGGCGAGCTTGCAGCTTGCAGCATGCAGCGCCGTCATCTGCGATCGAGGGCTTTCAATGGGGACTTCGGTGCAGCCTCGCGGCCACTTCCGGCGGCGCTGCAAGCTGCATGCTGCACGCTTACCTACCCCTTCCCCACGGCCCTCACACGAGGTACCTTCCCACGATGTCCTCTCCCTTTACCAAGCGCACGTTCGTCTTCCTTTCCGAACTCGCCGCCAACAACGAACGGAACTGGTTCCATGCCAACCAGGATCGGTACGAGACGGACGTGCGACAGCCTGCGCTCGACTTCATCGATGAGTTCGCCGAGCGCCTGGTCAAGATCTCGCCGCACTTTGTGGCGGATTCCCGCAAAGTCGGCGGATCGCTCTTTCGGATCCAACGCGACACGCGGTTCGCCAAGGACAAGACGCCATACAAGACGCACACCGGCATGCAGTTCCGCCATGTGGCGACCACCGACGACGTCCATGCCCCCGGCTTCTACATGCATGTCGAGCCTGGAGCGTGTTACGCCGGTGTCGGGCTGTGGCGCCCCGCCACGCCCGACGCAGTGCAGATCCGCACCAGGATCACCGACGAACCGGCGGCGTGGAAGAAAGCGGCGTACGGCAAGCGGTTTACCGACGTGTACACGCTCGGTGGCGACTCGTTGGTGCGGCTCCCCAAAGGCGTCGACCCCGATCACCCCTACGCCGAGGACATCAAGCGCAAGGACTTCATCGGCGGCTCCACCCTCACGGACAAACAGGTGAGCAGCGACTCGTTCCTCACCGACTACACCGACATGTGCAAGCGGGCCGCTCCGTTCATGTCGTTTCTGTGTGATGCAGTAGGGGTGGAGTTTTGAGAAAGTCTTCAGTCATCAGTCATCAGTCATCAGCAAGACAAACCCCCTTCAGGGTCTGGCTGAAGACTGATGACTGAAGACTGAGGATTCTCTCCTACCCCAGCGCCCTGTCGAGATCCTCGATCAGGTCGTCCACGTGTTCGATGCCTACTGAGAGACGGATGAGATCCTCGGGTACCTCGAGAGCGGTCCCGGTCACCGAGGCGTGGGTCATTGCTGCGGGGACCTCGACCAGCGACTCGACACCGCCGAGGCTTTCGGCGAGGAAGAACAACTCGGTGCGCTCGACTACGCGATGCGCCGCCTCGACGCCGCCCTTCGGCCGGAAAGAGACCATCCCACCAAAGGCGTCCATCTGGTGGTGGGCCAGGGCGTGATCTGGATGCGAGGGGAGGCCGGGATACATCACCTCGGCCACTCGCTTGTCGGCGGACAGAAACTCGGCGATCGCCATCGCGTTGGAGCAGTGCCGCTCCATCCGCACCGCCAGGGTCTTGACGCCACGCAGCACCAGGAAGGCGTCGAAGGGACCCGGGACTGGTCCAGCGGCGTTCTGCAGGAATCGGAGCCGTTCATGCAACTCGGGGTCCCTGGTCACCAGCGCCCCGCCGACGACATCGGAGTGACCGCCGAGATATTTGGTCGTCGAGTGGAGTACCACGTCGGCGCCGTGGTCGAGGGGGCGCTGCAGATATGGAGTGGCGAATGTGTTGTCCACCACGAACTTCGCTCCCCCGGCGTGTGCGATCTTGGCGATGGCCGCCATGTCGGCGACTCGCAGCAGCGGGTTGCTCGGCGTTTCGAGCCACACGAGTTTGGTTTGGGGGCGGATCGCAGCCGCCACGGATGACGGATCGGTGAAACGGGCAACGCTCCAGGTGAAGCCCTGCTCACCGAGCACCCTCACGAAAAAGCGGTAGGTGCCGCCGTAGGCATCGTCGGGAAGCAGGACGTGATCGCCCGCCTTGAGCGTGTAGCCCAGCAGCGCGGTCGCCGCCATGCCTGACGCGGTAGCGGTGGAGCCGCCCCCACTCCCCTCGTCCACTCCCTCCAATGCAGCCAGCGCGGTCTGCAATGCAGAGCGCGTCGGGTTGTCGGTGCGGGAGTAGTCGTATCCGGCATGTTTGCCGGGAGCATCCTGGGCATAGGTGCTGGTGGCGAAGATGGGCACAACGACCGCCCCGGTCGTGGGCTCCGGGTCCTGACCCGAGTGAATCGCCTTCGTCTCGAACTTCACAGCCCCTCCTCGAAACCCTTGGTACGCATCCACTCGTCGTTGAAGATCTTCGACAGGTAGTTGCGACCTCCATCGGGGATCAACACCACTACCAGCCGGTCATCGTGGCGCACCGCCGCCCGGAGCGCCCCCGCCACCACCATGCCTCCGGATCCGCCAGCCAAAATCCCCTCGGTCTGTACCAGCCGACGGGTCATGGCAAATGCCTCACCGTCACCAACCATCTCCCACTCGTCGACGATGGCAGGATCGAACGTCTTTGGCCAGAAATCTTCTCCAACGCCCTCGATCAGATACGGGTGCACGTGCTCTTCCGTCGGAGCCGTGAAGATCGACCCAGCGGGATCGACGCCGACGATCGTCACTCCCGTTCCCTGCTCCTTGAGGTAACGGCCGATCCCCGTGATCGTTCCACCCGTTCCAACACCCGCCACGAACACACCAACCTGCCCGTCGGTCTGACTCCACACTTCGGGGCCGGCCGAGTCGTGCTGCGCCTGCGGGTTGGCGGGATTGCTGTACTGATCGGGACGAAAGTGCCCGGGTCGTGATGCCAGCTCCGCTGCGACCGAGTAGTACGAGCGGGGGTCATCCGGTCCGACGTCGCTGGGACACACGACGACCTCGGCTCCGTAGGCGCGAAGCAGGTCCTGCTTCTCCTTCGACTGCTTGTCGGCCATCACCGCGATCATCCGATAGCCCCTGAGCACGGCCGCCATGGCGAGCCCCACGCCGGTGTTCCCACTGGTCGGCTCGACGATGGTGTCTCCGGGATGAAGGAGTCCGTCGCGCTCCGCCGCCTCGATCATCGCCACCCCGATGCGGTCCTTCGACGAACCCCCCGGGTTGAACGCCTCCAGTTTGGCGACGAGGTTCCCCGCAGGATGGAGGCGAGAGAGCCGAACCATCGGTGTGTTGCCAACGGCGCCGATGATGTCGGGGCGGATGTCCATGGAGGAAAGATTAGGTGGCCGAATCCGGTGCCCGTTACTCGCGGCCCGATTACCCCCGTTACCCGTTACCCGTTTCCCGTTTCCCGTTAGCGGTTCCGCTGCTTCCCGCTACCCGCTGCCCGCAAACCCGTGAAGCCGTCAGGCAGACCAACGGCTCTCACGAACTTTCTCCACTTCTCGTCGCTCACCAGCGGTTCGAGCGATTCGGACCGCTTCGGGTTGTGGAAGCGGTAGATGAGGAGCCAGTGCTCAAGGGGCGCAAGCGGGATGCTCTCGTCCTGGAACTGCCACTCCGTGCCTCCGACGAACGGGAGCCGGGCGACGACCGTGCCGTAATCGAGGACGATCCCTGCGGTCATGTCGAGCTCGACCCCGTCCCACAGGTGACGACCGCGAAACCCGCTCGCAAAGCCGTCCTCCTGTCGAGCGGTACATGACGGCTCGGTCCCGGTGTGCTCACGCAGAACCCCGGCGAGCGATTCCTTCACATCGACCGGGAACACCACGTCGAGATCGCGCACCGTGTCGACCAACCCGAGTGCGTACAACAGTCCCGATCCCCCGAGCTGCCAAGAGAGCCCGACCTCACCAAGCGCCCGGGAGAGCGAGACCAGAGCCGAAGCAACGCGAACGTCCACAAGCAAACGGTAGGTCGTTGGAGGTCTCCGGTTCCCGGTTTCCCGTTTCCGGCATCCCGGCATCCGGCATCCGGCATCACGGTCCGTACCCCACCCCTGGTGGGGTAGGTTCTGGAACCGCGGTACACTTCCCCGCATGGAACGGCGTCACCCCATGCAGACCGACAAGAAGACCTCGGCCCTCAATCGTCTCAAGACCGTGCGCGGCCACCTCGACGGAGTGATCGCCATGGTCGACGAGGAGCGCTACTGCCCCGAGATCATGAAGCAGGTGTCGGCCTTGCAGGGCTCGCTCGAGAAGGTCAACCGTGTCCTTCTTGAGAACCACGTCGAGACGTGTGTCCTGCACGCGGTGTCGGAAGGCCGCACCGCCGAGATCGTCGATGAACTGATGGAGACCCTTCGCTTTACGCCGGCTTTGACCGGCCCGACCGAGGAGACCGTATGACCGAGACCAAGATTTCCGTGCCAGCGATTCACTGCGACCACTGCAAGATGTCGCTCGAGGGTGCCCTCGGCGAAGTCGTTGGGGTCGCCAAGGCCGCCGTCGACATCCCCAGCGCCACCATCACCGTCTCCTTCGATGACCCGGCCACGATGCAGGACCTGGTCGCTGCCATCGAGGGTCAGGGTTACGAGGTCGCTTCCGGCGCCTGATGGCCGACGACACCTCAATCGTCTTTGACGTCGATGGCATGACCTGCGCGTCATGTGCGCTGCGGATCGAACGCGTCCTGGGTAAGCAGGAAGGGGTCGAGACCGCGGTAGTCAGCCTCGCCGGCAAGGAGGCACGCGTCACGACGGCACCCGGCATCGACCTCAGCATGCTGACCGATGCGGTCGCAAAGATCGGCTACACGATCACGCCCGTCGTCGCCGGTGAAGCGAGGGAGAGTCTCGCCCATCGATACGACGCGGAGACCCGATATCAGAGCCGCATGGCCTTCGGCGCTGCGGTGTTCACCCTTCCTGCGGTGCTCCTCGCCATGTTCGGACCGGATGCTCGCTGGGCAATGGCAGCCGTATGGGCACTCACCACCCCCGTCGAGTTCGTGTTCGGGTGGCAGTTCCACCGTAACGCTGCGGTCCGACTCCGCGCATGGTCGGCCAACATGGACACGCTGGTCAGCATGGGCACCCTCGCCGCCTACGGGTGGTCGGTATATGCCTTCTTCGCCGACGAGCACGTGTTCTTCGAGACCGCAGCCGTGATCGTCACGTTCCTGCTCCTCGGCCGCTATTTCGAGGCGAGGAGCAAGGGTCGTGCCTCGAGTGCCATCACCCGTCTTCTCGAGATGGGTGCACGCGAAGCCAGGGTGCTCCGCGATGGCGTCGAGACGATGGTGCCCGCCGATCAGATCCTTGCCGGTGACCGCATGGTGATTCGCCCCGGAGAGAAGGTGCCCACCGACGGGCGGATCGTCGAAGGCGGATCGTCATTCGACGAGAGCATGCTCACCGGAGAGTCGGCACCGGTGGGCAAGACCGTGGGCGACGAGGTGTTCGGGGCGACCATCAACCAGTTCGGGATGGTCGTCGTCGAGGCGACGAAGGTTGGTCGGGAGACCGCACTGGCCCAGATCGTCCGCCTGGTCGAGGATGCCCAAGCCACCAAGGCGCCGATCCAACACCTAGCCGACCGCGTCGCCGGCGTGTTCGTCCCCGTTGTTCTGGTCATCGCAGCGGCAACGCTGATCGCCTGGCTGGCGGTCTCGACACCACTCCCCGAAGCGGTGCGCGCCGCGGTGGCCGTCCTCATCATCGCCTGTCCATGTGCCCTCGGTCTCGCCACACCCACCGCGATCATGGTTGGCAGTGGGAGAGGGGCTCAACTCGGAGTCCTGTTCCGCAACGCCGAGGTATTCGAACGGACCCGCACCATCGACACGGTCGTCTTCGACAAGACGGGAACCCTGACCCGCGGGGCAATGACCCTCGCCGACCTCGTCGTGGACGGGGATGAGGCACGGGTGCTGCGACTGGTCGGCTCGGTGGAGTCAGCGTCGGAACACCCCGTGGCGCGGGCGGTCGCCCTCGGTGCGGAGGAACGCGACATCATGCTGATTCGACCGGAACGGTTCGAGGCTCTGCCCGGTCTCGGGGTTCGAGGCACCGTCGACGGAGTTGACGTCGTCGTGGGCCGCCACAAACTGATGGCGGACGTCGGCCTCATGGTTCCTGCCCGGTTCGAGGAAGCCCTGGCTGACATGGAGGCTGCGGGACATACCGGATTCCTCGCAGGATGGGATGGTGAGGTACGAGCGGCACTCGGCGTCGCCGACACATTGCGCGAGTCATCGGCGGCGGTCGTGGCCCGGTTGCGCAGACGCGGCATCGAGGTGGCCATGATCACCGGCGACAACCGCAGGACCGCCGAGGCGATTGCCGCCGCGGTAGGCATCGACCGAGTGATCGCCGAGGTACTCCCTGGGGAGAAGGCGGCCGAGGTAGAGCGCCTCCGTGCCGCCGGGCGCCGAGTGGCATTCGTCGGCGACGGGGTCAACGATGCTCCCGCCCTCACCGCCGCTGATCTCGGGATGGCCATCGGTACCGGTTCAGAGGTCGCCGTCGAGGCCGGTCAGGTCGTCCTCATGTCCGGTAACCCGGAGCTCGCCGAAGTGGCGCTTGGCCTCGCAGCGGCGACATTCCGGGTGATCCGCCAGAACCTGTTCTGGGCGTTCGCCTACAACACCGCAGCGATTCCGCTCGCTGCCCTCGGATACCTCGACCCGATGATCGCCGCCGCCGCGATGGCACTGTCGAGTGTCAGCGTCGTGGGAAACTCACTGCGGTTGCGGCGGTACCGCGCCGCGGAGTGAACGCTGCACCAACCACTGGGTATCGCGATGCATGACATGCACCACGAGACTGCGCCCGCACCCGCGTCCCAACCGGCGCAAGACCAACGAGCTCACGACAAACACGCCGGCCACAGCCCGGAGATGTTCCGCGATCGGTTTGCGATCAGTGCAGTGCTCACGATTCCAATCCTGTATCTGAGCGAACACTTCCAGGAGTGGTTCGGGTACAAAGCCCTGTCCTTCCCGGGCGACTCCCTCGTCGTCCCTGTTACCGCCTCCCTGCTCTTCGTGTACGCGGGCGGAGTGTTCCTTCGGGGTTCGATGCGCGAGTTGCGCGACCGCGCGCCCGGGATGATGACCCTGATCTCGCTGGCGATCGGCGTCGCCTATGGGTACAGCCTGGCGGTCACCGTCGGCCTGGACGGCGAGCCCTTCCACTGGGAGCTGGCGACGCTGCTCGATGTCATGCTGCTCGGCCACTGGATCGAGATGCGATCGATCGTGACTGCATCGCGCGCCCTCGACCACCTCGCCGAGATGGTCCCGGCGATGGCGCACCGGGTGACGGCCGATGGATCGCTCACAGATGTCCCGGTGGAGAACCTGGTGGTCGGTGATCGGGTGTTGGTTCGTCCAGGAGAACAGGTTCCGATCGATGGAAACGTTGCCGACGGCGCATCTTCGGTGAATGAGGCGTTCCTCACCGGTGAGTCCCGACCGGTGGAGAAAGTGCGCGATGACGAGGTCATCGCCGGATCCGTGAACGGTGAAGGGGCCCTCACCATCGTTGTCGTGCGGATCGGTGGAGACACCACCCTGCGACAGATCATGCGGTTGGTGGAGGAGGCGCAGGCCTCGCGGAGCCGCTTTCAGGTGCTCGCAGACCGCGCTGCGTTCTGGTTGACCATCGTCGCCATCACGGTCGCCCTACCCACGCTCATCTTCTGGCTCGCTGTCGGCGATAGGGGAATCGACTTTGCGGTTGCCCGTGCCGTCACCGTCCTCGTGATCGCGTGTCCGCATGCTCTCGGACTCGCCATTCCCCTCGTCACCACCAATGCGACTTCGATCTCGGCGACAAACGGAATCCTGGTGAGAAATCGTGAGGCCTTCGAGCGGGGCCGTGCCATCCGGTTCGTTGCCTTCGACAAGACGGGCACCCTGACCGAGGGCCGCTTTGCCATCAGGAGCATCGCAACCGACGGAGTCACCGAGTCCGATGGGCTCGGCCTCGCCGCTGCTCTGGAACGTTCGTCTGAGCACCCACTTGCGGCGGCGATCGTCGCCGCGGCCGAAGCGGACTCCGTCACGATCCCGGCTGCGAACGCAGTATCAGCCGTACCGGGCAAGGGTGTCGAGGGAACGGTGGCCGAGCGCCGCGTCCGCATCGGCAGACCCGAGTGGGCCGCCGAACTCGGCGTCGAGATGCCTCGGACTCTTCAAGCAGAACTTGCGGGCGCCGCCGGACGAGGTGAGGGATCGATCGTCCTCTTCGGCGACGACCAGGCGTTGGCCGTGTTCAGCCTGATGGATCGGGTCCGCGACAGCGCTCGACAGGCGATGACACGACTGCGAGAACTCGGTGTCGAACCCGTGATGATCACCGGAGATGCCGAGGTGGTGGCGCGCACCGTCGCCGCGGAACTCGGCATCACGCGCTTTCACGCCCGGGTTCTCCCGGCAGACAAGGCCAGGATCGTGCGCGAACTCGACGCCGAGGGACCAACCGCCTATGTCGGCGACGGCGTCAACGATGCGCCGGCACTCCTCGCAGCCGACCTCGGTGTGGCCATCGGTGCAGGAACCAATGTCGCCATCGAGTCGGCCGACCTCGTACTGGTCGACGATGACCCGAGCGACGTGGCCCGCGCCCTGACCCTTGCCCGCGCAACGTCGCGCAAGATGACACAGAACCTGGTGTGGGCGACGGGGTACAACGTCGTGGCGATCCCTCTCGCCGCTGGAGTCGCAGCCACGGCTGGAGTTCTGCTCGAACCGGCAATCGGGGCGCTGCTCATGAGCGTGTCGACCGTCATCGTGTCCCTCAATGCGATGCTGCTGCGTCGCACCGACCTGTCCTGACTGGAGAAACATCGCATGACCAAGAGACGCCCGCAACGAGTCCCACCGCCCCGGGCTCGCAGCCGATCACCGTGGAGGCGCGTGGTGCCGTACGGCGTCGGAGCACTGCTTCTCGTCGGGATCATCGCCATCGCGATGTCCGTCGGCGAGGAACCGTCAACCGGAACGCGGGATCCCGACGTGATCGCCCAGGGAGGTGTGCTCTTTGCCGCCAACTGCGCGGTGTGTCACGGCGCAGATCTCGGAGGTACTGCCACCGGCCCACCCTTCCTCGATGTCATCTACGCACCCAATCATCACGCAGACGAGGCCTTCCAGCGGGCCGCGGCTTTCGGGGTTCAACCGCACCACTGGAACTTCGGACCTATGGCACCGGTAGCCGGACTCACCCGCGAGGATGTGGCGTTGATCGTCGCCTTCGTACGCTCCGAGCAGGAGGCGGTGGGAATCTTCCGAGATCCGTCGCACTGATCCGAACGGGTCGAGTGTGATCACGCTGGCTGAGGGGATCGGGGTGTTGCCTGACCCCGGCCTCACCGCTCCGTCGAGATCACCTCGACGACGACGTACCCGTTCACGCGCCCGTCGAGGTACACGAGATCCTTGATGCGGTACCAGCCGGGGGGAACCTCTGGGATCTCGATCGTGAAGTCTCCGTGGAACAGCGACAGTGAACCAAGTGAGGTTGTCGTCTCGCCCGGCGGCACGAAGCGGGTAACCCCATCTCGGGTGATCTGATGGGTGTCGACCCACTCGACTCCGTTCCAGCATTGCCATGCGAGCGACGGTGGCCCACCGATATCGGCAGCCGTTGGCCTTAGATCTGGAAGTCCCACGTGCAGGTTTGCCAAAGCGCCTGCTGCCACTGGGTTCGGGGTCACAACCAAGGGAAACGGGGAAGTCGTTTCACGCTCGCTCTCTGGGGAGGACTCGCATCCCCAGTCGCTCCAGCCCTCGCCACCGCAGGCGGCCGCCAACAGGAGTAGACAACCGAGCCTGACAGCCCTTCGCCTCATAACCGAGAACATACCCCCGCCCCTCAAGTGACATTCCCGCACGCTGGCCGAGGGAAGGGCATCACCCCCGCGATCTCGCAATACCCACGAGATGGTTCAGTGCCGAAGTTGCTTCCGTGCGGCGCGTCTGACGGAGGCCAAGACGGCTGGAAGCTCCGCTCCGGCAAGAGTGCCGTCCTGAGCAGCCGCATCTGATCGACCAGAGAGGTTCCCCCAGTCAAGTCGCTCGTACGCGGCAGTGGCCAGCCGGACTGCCTCATCCATAGTGATCGGTTCGCCGCCAGTGGCCTGGAGGAGGCGATCCATCATCAGGTCATTGAGGCTGATGACGGCCAGTTGTCCCGGCGCCAGGTCGATGACCCGCGGCGCCTCGAGCGCGTAATCATCGAGGCGATCACTCGGGACCTCCACCGCAAGGGTCTCCCCATCCCTGAACGTGAACAGCCAGTGGCGTCCATCTCGCACGAATCCGAGCTCAACCAGGATGGCGTCTGAGCCCGATCTGGAGTACCCGACGAGGTCAATGTCCGTGGGCCGATACGAGCCCGTGTGGAGTTCAACTGCGGTCCCGCCCACCAGGACAGCGTGTTCCAGCGCGGCCTCACTGAACGCGGCGGCAGTCAGCAACTTCCGTTCTGTCGACTCGATGTTCGCCTCGCTGGCGCGGCGGAGTAGGTCGCTCGGCGAGGTGGTCGCCCTAGGCACTGCGCGTCAGCAGCGTCTGTTCAACCGAGACATCATCACCACGAGCTCGCTTCGCATTGAGTCGCAACTGGGGGTCAGACTGAGCAATCCCTGTGGAGTTGAGTCGTTCCCGACCCCGTTCGGACTGGGCGAGAACACCTTGAAGCGAGATCGGGGCATCGCGAGGGACGAACTCGATGTCTAGGTTCATTGCATCCAGGATCCTCATCAGGGTGCTGATCTGAATATCCGACCTGCCGTTCTCGATCTTCGACAGATTCGGCGCAGCAATACCCGAGGTTCGGGACACAGCTTCCTGCGTGAGTCCCATGGCCTCTCTGATCGCACGCAGTCGCTCGGCAAGACTCATCTGCGCCTCCTTCTTATGCCAGAGCATAACTTATCGGACTACATAAGTAAACCTTGAACCCGGTCTGATTGGGCGGAATAGCCACCATCTCATGACCTACCCGCTTGGGTCCGAGCGCCCGGGTGACATTCCCGCACGCTGGCGGAGGGGAGCGGGATGTGCTGGCCAACGGTCTACGGCTGCACCCAATACATGTCCGCGATCGACTTGGCGATCACTATCGGCTCGTCGGACGTGAGCGACATCCGGATCTCCCCGCGACAGGTCGGGAGGGGGCGC
>JBBTKD010000127.1:0-6363 GCA_038059105.1 Actinomycetota bacterium
GAGGACGTGCACTTTCCAATGGGGTTCGTGCGTGATCTGGAGAAGATCTGGATCACCGCCTGCGGAACCGCTCTCCACGCCGGTCATGTCGGCAAAGAGGTGTTCGAGCGGTTGCTCCGCATTCCGACCGAGGCCGCCTACGCCCACGAGTTGCGCTACCGCCGTCCGTTGATCCAGGGCAACACGCTCACGATTGCCATCAGCCAGTCGGGTGAGACCGCCGACACGCTGGCAGCAGCGGGCCTCGCCAAATCGCTCGACTCGCGGCTGTTGGCGTTGACCAACGTGGTGGGATCCACGCTGAGCCGAGAGGCGGACGACATCCTTTACACCCGGGCCGGTCCCGAGATCGCGGTCGCATCCACCAAGGCCTACCTGACGATGCTGCTCGGTGAGTACCTGCTTGCCCTGGCGATCGGGCGAGAGCGCGGTGTGATTCCCGCCGACGTTGACGACGAACTCGTCAAGGGTCTGCGCGGGTTGCCCACCAAGATCGGCGATGCCCTCAAGGGAGAGCAGGACGTGATCACCCTTGCCGAGCGCTTCGTGGGACATGAGGACGTCTACTTCATCGGGCGGGGACTCGATCACGCCGTGGCGATGGAGGGTTCTCTGAAGATGAAGGAGATCTCCTACATCCACTCCGAGGCGATGCCCGCTGGCGAGTTGAAGCACGGCACCCTGGCGCTGATCACTGAGGGGACTCCGGTCATCGTGGTGCTGACCCAGCGCGACACGTACGACAAGACGGTGTCTGCGATCCAGGAAGTCAAGGCGCGCGGTGCGTTCGTGATCGCGATCGCCTACGAGGGCGACTCTGAGGTGCTGAAGCACGCCGATGAGGCGTTGCGGATTCCCCGGGTGCCCGACCTGCTGTCGCCGGTGCTGTCGATCGTCCCGCTCCAATTGCTGGCGTATCACGTTGCCGCGGCGAGAGGACACGACATCGACCAGCCGCGAAACTTGGCGAAATCAGTGACCGTTGAGTAGGCACCAGGCACCAGCCAGAAAAGGCCCGTCTGGTTCGGGCTAATGCTCGCCAAGGGCGATGGCGAACACCATGGCGTCTTTGTCGGTATGCGTGATGGTGATCTCGAAACCAGTGACGCCGAGCATCTCGGCGCGGCGAGCGGCCGTGCCCGAAACCCGAACGGTGGGTTTGCCTCCGCCAGTGATCTCCACGTCCTGCCAGCGGATGCGGCGCCACCCTGCGCCCATGCTCTTCATCACTGCTTCCTTGCCAGCGAAGCGAGCGGCAAGACGGCGTTCGGGCTTCGCAAAGCGAAAGGCGTAGTCGCGTTCGTGTTCGGTAAAGCACCGCTCAGCGAAGCGGGGGTACTTCTCAAGTACCTGCCGCACCCGTTCGATGTCGGCGAGGTCGATGCCCAATCCGACGATCCTCACGAAGCCTCCGAGTCGGGTTTGGCTGGTGCCTGATGCCTGGTGCCCGGTGCCTTTTGAGCCCACCAGCCGGCCCCCGCTACCACCACAAAACCGGCGACTGCGAGGAGCAGGGGCATCGCCCAGTCGGTCGGGGCGCTCATCGCTCCTGACTCGTCTTGCCACGGCCACAGGGCGCGCAGCGAGCCGATCATCAGTCCGATGAGGGCGGCGACCACGGTGTCGTGACGGGAGTGGAGGAGTGCATCGAGCATCGTCGACATGGCGGCCAGGCACAACACACCGCCGACCAGGAACGCTCCGATTGCGACGAGGTCGCGATCGGTCACCGCATCGAGGAATGGCTGATACATCCCGATCGTGATCAGTGCCGTCGATCCGGAGAATCCGGGAAGGATGAGGGCCACCAGCGAAACGACACCTGCACCAAAGAAGGCGAGGATGCCGGGGTCGGTGAACTCGTCCGGACGGAACCCGAGGGCGAAGAACGTGATCGCCGCAGTCACCGCCAACACTGAATAGCGAGTCGGGGTCCAGTGTTCGACGAGCCGCCACGCGATCACCGCGGCACCGAGGACCAGACCGACGAACGTGGCGGCCGTCGCCACCGGGTGATCTTCGAGCAGTCGATCGATCACGGAGGCAACAGTCACCGCGGCGATGACGATGCCCACCCCGAGGGGCAGGAGGAAGTGCCACTCGACATCACCGAATCGCCGTCGAGCATCGCCGAACCGACCCCGCAGCAGGTAGCCGAGGGCAGACGCCCCGGCATGAAGCGATGCGATGAGGCGGTCGTAGATGCCCAGCACGAGGGCGACGGTGCCGCCGTCCCCACCGGGGACCACGTACACCGAACCCATCAGGATCCCGCGGAGACCGTCGCCGAGGTAGGGCACGGAGTAGGAGGGTAACCGCGGGGTGGGGGCGGGTTCGTAAGAGGGTGAGGGGATAGGGGCTAGGGCGGTGCTTGGTGCGCGGCTCTGACTCCGATGGCAGATGGCAGATGGCAGATGGCATCAGACCGTCTGCTATCTGCTGTCTGCTATCCGCCTTCCACTCGGTAGACCAGTGCTCTTCCCTCGAGGTCCGCGATCGTCAGGAGATTGCCTTCGATCGTCACCGTTGCGTTGCGGCTCAGAATCTCCAAGACCAGAGCTTCCTGAGTCATGATCGAGTCCTCGCACCGCAGGCGGAGAGAACGAGGGTCAGGGCCAGGAGGGTGGTGAGGAGCTTCATAGGGGTGAGACGGAGTGTTTGGCCGTACAGGCTCCCGGCAGGGGCGAGGGGCGAGGGCGGTGCTGGGTACGCGGCTCTTGTTGTTCGAGAGACTCCGCCGAGAGACGCCATGGGAGCACAACCCTCGCCCCGCGCCCCTCGCCCCTTCCCTCCTTCCCCAACCACTCGTGCCCGTGACCCACGTACCATTCCCTACCCATGCGCCCCGTGATCACTCCGGCTGAATCAATGCGACTCGATGAGATCACCGCTGTCCCTGAGGGCGTGCTCCTCGAGAGGGCCGGACTTGCCGTTGCCCTTGCCGCCGCTCGGATGGGTGTGCGCTACGGCTCCCGCGTGCTCGTCCTTACTGGGACGGGAAACAATGGCGGCGATGGATGGGTTGCAGCCCGGCACCTCCGGCGGCGCGGGGTGGACGTTGTGGTTCGCTCCTTGGGTTATCCCAAGGGGAGCGACTCACCGCGCCGGATTGCCATGAGCGCCGCGATCCACGAAGGAGTCACCGCTTCCGATCTCGGTGGCCTCGAGCCGGCAGACCTCGTGATCGATGCGCTGTTCGGCAGCGGTCTTCACGGCACTCTGCCCGATCGGGTGGTGCCGTGGACCGATCACCCGTCGCCGGTGCTGTCTGTTGATCTGCCCAGTGGTCTCAACGGCACCGATGGTTCAGTTTCCGGTGCCGTGTTTCGGGCGTCGCGCACCGTCACCTTTCATGCGCTCAAGACCGGGCATCTCGTCGGGGTGGGGCCGGACGTGTCGGGTGAGGTGGAGGTCGCCGACATCGGACTGTCCGGCGAGCAACCCGAATGGCTGCTGTGCGAAGACGATGACGCCTGGATGCCGACCCGTGCCCGAACGGCTCACAAGTGGTCGGCGGGGGCGGTTGCAGTCGTCGGTGGGTCCCCGGGGATCGCCGGTGCTGCGGTGCTTGCCGGGCGCGCTGCGCTCGAGTTCGGCGCTGGGGTGGTGCGTGTCGTGGTGCCGGGAGGGATTGCGGCGGAGGCCGCGGCGATGGATCCCGGTCTCACCACCAGTGGAGTCGGCACCGGGAGCCGGTTCACCGCAAAGAGCGTCGACCAGGCCCTTGCTGCGCTTGCGCGTTTCGACGTCCTGGCGCTGGGACCTGGTCTCGGCGAAGGAGGCAAGGGATTTGTCAGCGCGCTGTTGGCGGCTTGGGATCGCCCGCTGGTTCTCGACGCAGATGGCATCAAGTCGGTTACGACGACAGACTTGAAGCGGCGTACCGCCCCGACGGTGATCACACCGCACGCCGGAGAGTTCACCCGTCTCACAGGAGAACCGGCATCACCGGCGGCAGCGGCCTCCCTCGCAGCGGCCACCGGAGCGGTTGTCATCCTCAAGGGTTCACCAACGTTTGTGATGGGTGCCGAGCGATGGGTGGTGGTCTCCGGGACGGAAGCCCTTGCCACCATCGGCACCGGCGACGTGCTCACCGGGATGGTTGCCGCGCTGATCGCCCGCGGGATGCCTCCCGAGGCGGCAGCTCGTTCCGCGGCTCACCGTCACGGGAGGGCAGGCCGAGCTTTGAATGCGCTCACTACCGTGACCGCAACCGGGTTGCTCGGCGGGATCGGGAGGCTGGCGCGGTGAGGCCATCGTGGATCGAAGTCGACCTTGGGGCGATCCGCGACAACGTCAGGGCTATCGCCGCTGCGGTGGCGCCCGCCGAGGTGTGTGCCGTGGTCAAGGCCGACGGATACGGCCACGGTGACGTTCCGGTAGCCGAGGCTGCCCTCAAGGCGGGCGCCACGCGACTCGCGGTCGCATTGGTGTCCGAAGGGATCGGGCTGCGCGAGGCGGGCATCGACGCTCCGATCATTCTTCTCTCAGAACCACTTGTCGAGGATGCCGCCGAGGTGATCCGGTGGCGGCTCACTCCCTCGGTGTACCGGCGTTTCTTTCTCGATGCGCTGCTTGCGGTGGCCCCTGCCGGTTACCCGGTACACGTCAAGGTCGATACCGGTATGCACCGCGTCGGCGCGGTCCCGGATGTGGCGCTCGAACTCGCCACCGCGGTGGCGGCCGGGCCACTCGTCCTCGAGGGGGTGTGGACCCACTTTCCCGTCTCCGAGGAGGATGCCGTCTTCACCGCGCAACAGGTATCGCTTCTCGAAGGCTTTCTCGAGCGATTGGCCGCGCGAGGAGTTCGACCCGCTCTGGTCCACGCCGCCAACACCGCCGGAGCCCTCGGCAACCCTGCAGCAAGGCGGGACTTCGTGCGGCTCGGCATCGGAATGTACGGTCTGCGTCCCGCACCCGGGTTCGCTCCTGAGGTGGTCCTGCATCCCGCAATGCGCCTGCTGAGTCGGGTCTCCCACCTGCAACGTCTCCCCGCAGGCGCTCGCCCCTCCTACGGACGCCGCCGACCCCTTGCCAAAGAGTCAACCGTTGCGACCGTGCCGGTTGGCTACGCCGACGGGCTCACCCGAAGGCTCGCTGTCGTCGGCGGCGGCGCGTTGATCCGGGGGAAGCGGTACCCGTTCGCCGGGACGATCACGATGGACCAGGCGCTGATCGACCTCGGCGACGATCCCGTCGAACTTGGCGACGAAGTGGTGTTTCTGGGACACCAGGGTGACGCCGAGATCACCGCGGATGAGTGGGCACAGAGTCTCGACACCGTCAACTGGGAAGTCGTGTGCGGATTCGGTCCGCGGTTGCCGCGGCGGTACGTCGGATGACGCTCACCGCGGTGCCAGGCGTCCGGGTGGGTCATTGGACCGACCCGGTGGGAATCACCGGGGTCACGGTGGTGTCGCTCCCGGAGCCGAACGTCACCTTTGTCGAGTTCCGCGGTGCCGCTCCGGGTTCTCGCGAGACCGCGCTCCTCGCCCCGGGAATGAAGGTCGAGAACGTGCAGGCGATCGTGCTCTCCGGCGGTAGCGCCTTCGGTCTCGCCTCGGCCGACGGTGTGGTCCGTGCCCTCGAGGCGGAGGGGCGGGGTCATCCGACGTTTGCCGGGGTGGTTCCGATCGTGCCCGCAGCGATCATCTTCGATCTCGGCATCGGCGATGCCAGGGCGCGTCCCGATGCCGCCGCAGGTGAGGCGGCATATCGCGCGGTCTCATCGGATCCGGTGTCGATGGGTTCGGTGGGGGCGGGCACCGGTGCGGTGGTGGCGGGGTGGCGCGGGTTCGAGCACCTCCGCAAGGGCGGTGTCGGATCCCACAGCGAACGCGTCGGCGACGCAACTGTCGGTGCTCTCGTCGTGCTCAACGCGGTGGGAGACGTCTTCACGCTCGAAGGGGTCTCGCTCACCGGTGGCGATCACGCTCCGGTGGGTCCTCCGGTTGCACCGAAACCCTTGCAGAACACGACCCTGGCAGTGGTCGCCACCGACGCTCGCATGGATCGCTCTGCGCTGCTTCGCATCGCCGTCCAGGCGCACGATGCGATGGCGGTGTGCCTTCGTCCGAGCCACACCCTGTACGACGGGGATGCCGCGTTTGCGGTGTCATGTGGCGCCGTCGTCGCCGATCATGACGCCCTCGGCGCTGCGGCGTTCCGCGCCGTGGGGCGATCGATCGAGGCGGCACTACGCCACGCCGAGTCGCGGGGCGGCGTTCCGGTGGTGGGGCAGTCGTGACCTCTCCACGAATACTGCTCGAGGAGTTGGGGGCCCGGGCTGCGGTGTGTACTGCATGCACCCTCGCCGAGACCCGGACCCATGTCGTGTTTGCCGACGGGAGTCCCGAAGCCGAT
>JBBTKD010000127.1:6463-9415 GCA_038059105.1 Actinomycetota bacterium
AACTTCGCCACGAAGTTGCTGCTCAAGCGCGACGTCGGGATCACCCGGCTGCGGGGACAGGCCTACCCGTGGTGGAACCGGCAACTCGTTCCCACATTCCATCCGGCCGCGGCGCTGCGTGCCGGAGAGCGGGTGCTTACCGAGATGCGTCAGGACTTTGCTCTTGTTGCCTCGCTGCTGCGTACCCCACCCACACCGGAACCCGTTCAGGAGAACGCAGAGCAGCTGGGGCTGTTCGGATGATTCGCCTGCACTGTGCCGACGCCGCCGCGACGCGGGCTGTGGGTCGCCGTCTCGCCGGGTTGCTCCGCCCTGGCGACGTGGTGCTTCTCGCCGGTGAACTCGGTGCAGGGAAGACGGTCTTTGCGGGCGGGATCGGCGAGGGGCTCGGAGTCGAGGATCCGGTGGTGAGCCCGACCTTCGTCCTGGTGCGCAGCTACCAGGGACTGATGCCGATGACCCACGCCGACATCTATCGCCTCGGTTCATCTGCCGAGCTCGAAGACCTCGACCTGCCTGCCGAGGCCGAGGAGGGAGTCCTCGTCGTCGAATGGGGAGACGCCGTCGAACAGGCCTTTGGCGAGGACCATCTTCTGGTGCGCTTCGTGGTTGGGGACGACGAGTCCCGTGACCTGGAACTCGTGCCGCGCGGGTCGTGGGAAACCCGTCCATTGCACGAGGTTGTCGGTTGAGGATCGTCGCCGTCGAAGCGGCAACCGCGTCGTCGTCGGTGGCTCTCGTCGATCGCGGCGGGGTAGTGGCGTCGGCGCGGCGGATCGACCGGCGCGGCCACATTGGATTCCTGGTGCCGGCGCTCGACTTCTGCTTCTCCCAGGCGGGCTGGAAACCAGCCGACATCGATGTCGTCGCCGTCGACGTCGGACCCGGGCTCTTCAGCGGAATCCGTGCCGGTCTTGCCACCGCCCAGGCGTTGGCCGGTGCGGTGGGCGTTCCGCTGATTCCGGTGAGTTCGCTCGACGCCGTGGCACTCGGGGCGGCCACCGGCCATCGACGCGTGTGGTCGGTGGTGGACGTCCGTCGCGGTGAGGTGGCAGTCGGTCCCTATCGCCCCGTGCCCGGAGGTGTGTTCCGCGACGGCAACGCCGAGTTGTGCACCCCTGCCGTGTTGCGCGCCATGCTCGAGTCCGATCCCGTCGAGGCGCTGGTGGTGGGCGATTGGCATGTGCTTCCTCAGGGAACCCTTGCCGGGATCCATGGCGTGAAAACGGGACGCCCTCGCTATCCGTCCGCTGCCGCAGTGGCCGACATCGCCCGCAGTCGTGCTGAGAAGGGTGAGGTGCCCCATCCCGACGAGATTCGCCCGCGGTACATGCGGGATCCCGATGTCACGATCAACTGGTCGGACTTCCGCGAGGAGGGGCCATGGGTGTGAGAACACCATCGGTGCGGCCGATGACACCCGCCGACGTGGCCGCGGTCGCCGACCTCGAGGTGGAGGCTTTTGCCGACCCGTGGCCCCCGGCAGTGTTCTTCGAGGAACTGGCGCTCCTAGGGCGTGAGTATGTCGTGGTGGAGGACGGCGGAAAGATGGTGGCCTATGGCGGGCTCATGCTGATCGACGAAGACGCTCACATCATGACGATTGCCGTCATCCCTTCAAGGCGGCGTGAGGGGCTCGGGATCCGGGTGATGTTGGCGCTGTGCGACGCGGCCCTCGAACGCGGGGCGCGGCACCTCACCCTCGAGGTGCGCGAGACGAACCAAGCCGCCACCGCCCTCTACGAGCGTTTCGGGTTCACGTCGGTGGGGCGTCGTCCTCGCTACTACCAGGACAAAGAGGACGCCATCATCATGTGGGCGGTCGATGTCGATGCGCCCGCGTATCGGTCGCGCCTCGATCGGATCCGGGAGGGCGTATGAGTCGAGTCCTCACCGTGATTGGTTTGGAGACGTCGTGCGACGAGACCGCGGTCGGCGTGGTTCGCGACGGCGTGATGCTCTCCAACGTGATGTCATCGCAGGTGGACGAACACGCCCGATTCGGTGGTGTGGTTCCCGAGGTGGCGGCACGGGCGCACGTCGAGGCGATTCGTTCCCTCACCCACCGCGCCCTCCGTGACGCCGGGATCCACCAACTCGACGTCGATGCGGTCGCCGCTACGAGGGGGCCGGGTCTCGTCGGTGCGTTGATGGTGGGCTTCGCTTACGGCAAGGCTCTCGCCTGGGCGATGGACAGACCGTTCATCGGGGTCGACCACATGGAGGGGCATCTCTTCGCACCCACTCTGGAACACGTCCAATTCGAACCCCCGGCGATCGTGTTGCTCGCCTCCGGGGGGCACACCCAGATCGTGCACGCCCGCGCCTGGGGCGAGTACGAGACGGTCGGCGAGACCATCGATGATGCCGCCGGCGAGGCATTCGACAAGGTGGCGCGTTTCCTGGGTATGGGATTCCCCGGCGGTCCGGCAATCGACCGCGCCTCCGACGGTGGCAACGCGTCTGCCATCGATTTTCCCCGGGCCCTTGCGAACCGACCCACTGACCTCTCCTTCTCCGGTCTGAAGACCGCGGTGGTCACCTATGTGCGGAAGCACCACGGGATCGGTGACCTTCCCCCGATGGCAGACGTCGCCGCCGCCGTGCAGGAGGCGATCGTGGATGTGCTCGTCACCAAGACGATGAACGCCGTCGATCGCACCGGGGTCGGGGTCGTTGCCGGGGGTGGTGGGGTGCTGGCCAATCGCAGGCTGCGCGTTCGGCTCACCGCGGCATGCGCCGAGAGAGGCGTCGCGCTGTATCTGCCTTCGCCAGCGCTGTGCACCGACAACGGTGCGATGGTTGCCGCAGCGGGCGGTTTTCGCATCGAACGCGGCGACCGCACGGCAGCCGACGCCGAGGTGGACTCGTCTCTGCGATTGGGGTCGTGATCCGTTCCATCCCGGCCGGTCGGCTTCTCGGGGTGCCGCTGCGCATCGGGTCTTCCTGGCT
>JBBTKD010000128.1:0-15588 GCA_038059105.1 Actinomycetota bacterium
GGTTCGTCCCGGGTGTCAATGGTCATGACCACCCTTCCTACACTCGACACGATGGTCTCCGCTCCCGCCGTATGGCTCACGACCCTGGGTTGTGCCAAGAACCAGGTCGACTCCGACAAACTCGAAGCGCGGCTCGATGCCGCCGGGTATGTGCGGGCATCCTCCCTCGAGGTAGCCGACGTGGTGATGGTGAACACGTGCGCCTTCATCGAGGCGGCGCGGCGCGAGTCGGTCGACATGGTGCTCGATCACGCCGACCGCAAGCGGACCGACGCTCGACTCATCGTCCTGGGGTGCATGGCGCAGCGGTATCAGAGCGAGTTGGGCGACCTGTTGCCGGAGGCGGATGCCGTGCTGGGCATGGAGAAGTACGGCGAGTTGATCGGCGACCTCGACCGGCTCACTGGCTGGCAGCCGATCCGACTCGCCACCAGCCCGATGGACATCCTCTACGAGGTGCGGCGGCCGACACCGGCGACGCCCTATGCCTACGTCAAGGTCGCCGAAGGCTGCGACAAGAGCTGCACGTTCTGTGTGATCCCGCAGTTCCGGGGAGCGCAGCGGTCCCGGTCGCCGGTCAACATCCGCGAAGAGATCGCCTCCCTGTGCGAAGCCGGCGTCGGCGAGATCGTTCTCGTTGCCCAGGACCTCGCCGCATTCGGGAGGGATATCGACGCACCGGGCGGCATCGTCGATCTCCTCCGCTTCGTTTCCGATGTCGATGGTCTCCGCCGCCTGCGTCTCCTCTACCTGTATCCCCGCGAGGTGAGCGACGCCCTCATCGAGGAGATGGCGAAGAACCCGGTGATCGTTCCGTACTTCGACCTCAGCCTGCAGCACGCCGCCGGGTCCCTCTTGCGGGCGATGCGGCGCCCCGGAGACGGGGAGCGCCACCTCGATCTGATCGGCCGCATTCGATCCGCCACCTCTGAGTCTGCGATGCGCTCGTCGTTCATCGTGGGCTTCCCCGGCGAGACCGAGGACGATGTCGACACGCTGGAGAGGTTCCTCGAGGCGGCCCAACTCGATTGGGCAGGGTTCTTTGCGTACTCGGCAGAGGAAGGCACGCCGGCTGCGCTGCTCCCCGGACAAGTCGAACCAGACGTCGTCGCCGAGCGGATCCGTCGCTTGCAGGGCGTGCAGGATCGCGTGACCGCCGAACGCAATGCTGCCGTCATCGGTCAGGAATTCGACGTCGTGGTCGACCTCGTCGAGGACGGCACTCCGATCGGCCGATCCTATCGTGAGGCGCCCGAGATCGACGGGGTGATCCTGCTCGATCGGGGCCGCTCGGGGGAGTGGCTGCGGGCTCGCATCACCGCGTCGTACGGATCGGAGCTCGCCGGCGAGGTGGTGGGATGAACGTCGAGGTCCTTGCGGTGGGCACCGAGTTGCTGCTCGGCCAGATCGTGAACGGCAACGCCGCCGACATCGGCCAACGCCTCGCCGAGGCCGGGTTGGATCACTACCGCCAGACCGTGGTGGGGGACAACCTCGATCGCGTCACCGCCGCCATCCGTGAGATTGCGACACGCTCTGACGCTCTGATCATCACCGGGGGCATCGGCCCCACCCAGGACGACCTCACCCGCGAGGCGATGCGTGACGCCGCCGGAGTGTCGATGGAGTTTTCCGACGAGTACGCCGCGCACCTGCGCGACTGGTGGGGCCGCCGTGGACGGGAGATGCCGGCGACCAACCTTCGCCAGGCGGAGTACCCGAGCGGGGCCATGCTGATCCCCAACGACAAGGGGACCGCACCGGGTCTGCGGCTGCGCATCGGCGGGTGCTGGGTGTTTGCGCTCCCGGGTGTCCCCGAGGAGATGCTGCCCATGGTCGACGCGCACGTCGTCCCGTTCCTGGTGGCCGAAGCCGGGGCGGGGGCAGGTGTCATCGTGAGCCGGATCCTGCGCACCTGGGGAGAGTCGGAGTCGCGTATCGCCGAGGTGCTGGGGGATCTCTACGAGGTCCACACCAATCCGACCCTGGCGTTTCTCGCCAGCGGCGGTGAGATAAAACTCCGCCTCACCGCGCGAGCGGCGACTTCCGTTGAGGCCGAAACATTGATCGTGCCCGTTGAACAGGAGATCCGCCGTCGACTCGGGCGGCTCGTGTTCGGCGCCGACAGCGACACGATCGAACGGATCGTCCTGGCGCTCTGTCTGGAGCGCGGCTGGACCGTCGCCACCGCCGAGTCGGTCACCGGTGGTCTGATCTCGGCGGCGCTGACCGGTGTGCCGGGATCATCGAAGGTCGTGCGCGGTGCGGTGGTGGCGTATGCGGCCGAAGCCAAGGTTGGCGTCCTCGGGGTCGACCGCGGGATCCTCGACCAGTTCGGAGTCGTCAGCGAAGAGACTGCACTGGCGATGGCGAGCGGAGTTCGCCGGGTGCTGTCCGCCAACGTCGGCGTTGCGATCACCGGTTCGGCCGGACCCGAACTTCTCGAGCAGCCGGCGGGGACGATGGTGCTGGCGGTGGCGACACCTGACGGAGCGCAAGCCCGGACCCTGCGTATGCCGGGGGATCGGGAACGGATCCGTACCTACGCAACGACGGCAGCGCTGCATCACACGAGACTCGCCATCACCGGTGAATGGTGGTCCCGTTGAGGGTGTTCGTCGCGGTCCCGGTGCCCGACGAGGTGCGTCACCGGATCGTTGCCAGTCTCGATGCCGTCGTGGACACGATTCCCGGACGAGTGGTTCGTCCGGGCAACTGGCACGTCACCTTGCGCTTTCTCGGCGAGATCGACGACCTCGGATACGACATGCTGGTGTCACGGCTCGCCGAGACCGATCTGGGGAGGAAGTTTCGCCTGCGGTGGGCCGGTCTGGGCGCCTTCCCGCATCCGGAGCGGGCGACCGTGCTGTGGATGGGTCTCGACCAGGGCGAGGATGCCTTGTCCACCCTCGCCAAAACGGTCGACACTGCCATCGACCGCGCCGGGTTTCCGCCGGAGGACCGCCCGTTCAACCCTCACCTCACCCTGAGCCGGCTCCGGCCCATCGAGGACGTGTCGGCGCTGGTCGCCACCACCGCCCCCTTTGCCATCCCCATGGAGGTGGACCGGGTGACTCTCTACCAGAGCCTCCTGGGGAGCTCCGGGGCCGCCTATCAGGTACTCGAGGAGTTTCCCCTTACCACAGGGTGATTGCATACCGAACAGGTGTTCGCCTATCATCGCCTGATGGAAAGAACGAATAGCATTGGTGTGATTCACCGGTCCGTGTCACACCCAGTCCATACGGTGTCCTCATGAGTCGGAAGAGTCCCGGAAGGAGCGAGGTCGTGGAAGACAAGTCTCTCGAGATGGCCATCTCGCAGATCGAGCGTCAGTTCGGCAAGGGCGCAATCATGCGGTTGGGCACGGACAACATCCAGCAGATCGGCGCCATCTCCACGGGCGCCCTGGCCCTCGACCTCGCCCTCGGCATCGGCGGCGTTCCCCGCGGCCGGATCGTCGAGATTTTCGGCCCCGAGAGCAGCGGCAAGACGACGCTGGCGCTCCACATCGTCGCCGAGGCCCAGCGCAATGGCGGCATCGCCGCCTTCATCGACGCCGAGCATGCCCTTGACCCTGGCTACGCCTCAGCACTGGGTGTCGATGTCGATGAGTTGCTCATCTCGCAACCGGACACAGGGGAGCAGGCACTCGAGATCACGGACATGCTGATCCGCTCCGGCGCTCTCGACGTCGTCGTGATCGACTCGGTAGCTGCGCTGGTGCCGCGGGCCGAGATCGAGGGAGAGATGGGTGACGTCCACATGGGGTTGCAGGCGCGTCTCATGTCCCAGGCGCTGCGCAAGCTCGCCGGCTCGATCAACCGCTCGCAGACCACCGCGGTCTTCATCAACCAGCTCCGGGAGAAGATCGGAGTCATGTTCGGAAGCCCTGAGACCACTCCGGGCGGGCGGGCTCTCAAGTTCTACTCCTCGGTCCGGATCGACATCCGCAGGGTGCAGTCGATCAAGGAGGGTCAGGAGGCCGTGGGCAACCGGGTCGTGGCCAAGGTCGTCAAGAACAAGGTGGCGCCACCCTTCCGCAAGGCCGAGTTCGACATCATGTTCGGGGAAGGCATCTCCCGCGAGGGGTCGCTGCTCGACGTTGCGGCAGAACACGACGTCGTGCGCAAGAGCGGTGCGTGGTACACATTCGACGGTGACCAGCTCGGTCAGGGCCGGGAGAACGCCAAGCGGTTCCTTCGGGAGAACCCCGACGTGGCCGTCCTGCTCCAGGCCAGGGTCATGGAGACGGTCGGGATCGGTGGCGGCAAGACCGGGTCGTTCGACGAGTCCGAGAGCGAAGCCACCGCGGACAGCGGTGGGTCCATCACCAAGTCCGATCTCGGCGACGCCGAAGACTGAGGGATCGGATACCGGGTACCGGGTACCGGATTCCAGATGGCGGTCACATCGGGTTCCGGAATCCGGCATCCGGCATCCGCTATCCGGCATCCGAATTCCGGCTCGGTACGGCGAGGGGACGGTACGATGTCGCTCCAAGCGCACCAAAATCCTGAAACCAGTGTCGAATCCTGTCCCGTTCGTCGAAAGTGTGAGAGACCGAGTCAGCCCGTGACGAGGTCGAGGATGTGAGTGCGCGTCGAGCCTGCGGGTTCGGCGCGCAGTTCGTTCCGGGGTCACCGAGAGGAGTCGCCCAGAGATGACCGCCATCATTGTCACGGTGACCGCCGTGGTGGCGCTGCTGTTCGGGTTCGGCGTCGGGTTCGTTCTGAGGGACCGCAATCGGAGCAGGGAGGGAGCGAACGCCGACGACGTGGTGCGCGAAGCGCGCCGCGAGGCGCAGCGCGTGCTCGAGGGCGCTGAGCGCGAGGCGAGGGCCACAGCCGACGCCTACCGGGAGCGCGAGATGGCCGCTCTCGACCACCGTCGGATCGAGCTGGAATCGCTGGACGAGCGCTCGCTGCAGCGCGAAGCGACCCTGGAGCAGCGTGCCTCCAATCTCGCCCAGCGTGAGACCAATCTCATCGAGCGTGAGCGCGACGCCGTGGAGACCCGGCGCGCCTCCGAGCAACTCCGCGAGGAAGCCAGGGCGTCACTGGAGAGACTGGCCGGGGTCGATGTCAAGGCTGCCAAGGCCGAGCTGCTGCAGCGGGTCGAAGACGAGGCGCGGCGCGAGGCGATGGTGCTCATGCGCGACCTTGAGATGAGGGCACGCGAGGAGGCCGACAAGCGGGCTCGCCGCATCCTCACCACGACCGTGCAGCGTCTCGCTTCCGAGGTGGTTGCCGAGACGACGTTGTCGACGGTCGCCCTTCCCAGCGACGACATGAAGGGCCGGATCATCGGTAGAGACGGTCGCAACATCCGCGCCTTCGAGGCGGTGACCGGTGTCAACATCATCGTCGACGACACCCCGGAAGCCGTCGGGATTTCCTCATTCGATCCGATCCGACGCGAGGTTGCCCGGCTCGCGCTCGAGCGCCTCATCGCAGACGGAAGGATTCACCCCGCCTCCATCGAGGACGCCTACGAGAAGGCGCTCGGTGAAGTGGAACAGAGCGTCCGCGACGCCGGAGAGTGGGCGATCCTGGAGGTCGGGATCTCGCGGATGCACCCCGAACTCGTCAACCTGCTGGGGCGTCTCAAGTACCGCCTTTCCTACGGGCAGAATGTGCTCCATCACCTGATCGAGTCCGGCAAGGTTGCGGGGATGCTCGCTGCCGAGCTGGGGGTCGATCAGGTCGAGGCCCGCCGCGCTGCCTTCCTCCACGACATCGGCAAGGCCGTGAGCCACGAACTGGGCGGCTCGCATGCGCTCGTGGGGGCTGAGATCGCCCGCAGGTTTGGTGAGACGCCGGCGATCGTCCACGGGATCGAGGCGCACCACAACGAGGTCGAGCCGCGCACGCTCACCGCGGTGATCGTGCAGGCGGCAGACGCAGTCTCAGCGTCCCGACCGGGAGCGCGCCGCGAGGCCGTAGAGGCGTACGTGCGGCGGCTGGAACAGCTCGAAGCGATCGCCAAGAGCTTCCCCGGTGTCGAGCGGGTTCACGCCATGCAGGCTGGACGCGAGGTGCGGGTGGTGGTCGATCCCGGCGCTGTGGACGACCTCGCCGCCTACGACCTGGTGCGTCGGATCTCCAGGCGTTTCGAAGAGGAGCTCCAGTATCCCGGTCAGATCGAGGTGACCGTGATCCGCGAGCTCCGCGCTACCGACTACGCCCGATGACCCTCCTCGGTCTCCCCGTGGTGCGCGAGCGACGCACTCCGACGCGGGTTGGCAAACGGTATCTGGTGCGGACCTACGGCTGCCAGATGAACGAGCACGACTCGGAGCGGATCTCCGGACTGTTCGAGGTCGACGGCATGGTGCCTGCGGTCGACGCCACCGATGCCGACGTCGTGCTCATCAACACCTGCTGTATCCGGGAGAACGCCGACAACCGCCTCTACGGCAACCTCGGGCATCTCAAGGCGATCAAGGACGTGCGTCCTCACATGCGGATCCTCGTTGCCGGCTGCCTGGCGCAGAAGGACCGTGACATCGTGCGCGAGAAGGCACCGTGGGTCGACGTCGTGTTCGGCACGCACAACCTGCATCGCGTTCTCACCCTGCTCGACCATGCTGAGGAGTGGGGCCCGGTCACGGAGATCTGGGAAGAGACCGGTTCGATCGACGACGTCCCCTCGACGTTGCCGACCCACCGCGAGGTTCCGCATTCGGCGTGGGTGACGATCACGATCGGCTGCGACAACGCCTGCACGTTCTGCATCGTCCCCCTCGTGCGCGGCAAGGAGATCTCGCGGCGGCCCGGCGACGTGGTGCGTGAGGTGCGCGACCTGGCAGCCGATGGCGTGGTCGAGATCACCCTCCTCGGCCAGAACGTGAACTCGTACGGGCGCGATCTCGCAGTGGACGGGCACCGGCTACCGATCTTTGCCGACCTGCTGCATCGTGTCGGCGAGGTCGAGGGCATCAGACGGATACGGTTCACCAGTCCGCATCCCAAGGACATTCGCGCCGACGTGCTCAAGGCGATGGCGGAGACGCCCGCGGTGTGCGAGCAGCTCCATTTGCCAATGCAGAGCGGAAGCCGTTCGATCCTCCGGGCGATGCAGCGCGGGTACACCCCGGAGCGGTATTTCGAGAAGCTCCGCATGGCCGAGGCCATGATCCCGGGTTTGGCCACCTCGACGGACATCATCGTGGGTTTCCCCGGAGAGACCGAGGCGGACTTCCAGGCCACCCTCGACGCCGTCGCCGAAGCCAGATTCGACGGCGCCTTCATGTTCATCTACTCGCCCCGCGCTGGCACGCCGGCAGCCAACATGCCCAACCACGTCGATCGAGACGTTGCCTCGGAGCGCTTCTCCCGGCTCTCAGTGCTTCAGCAGCGGATCTCGGTGGAGAAGAACCAGGCGCTCATCGGCTCGACCGTTGAGGTACTGAGCGAGGGACCGTCGCGCAAGGACCCCACGATGATCACGGCCCGGACCCGGACCAACAAGGTGGTCCACGTTCCCGGATCCCACCGCTCGGGCACGTTCTTCGAGGCGCACATCGAGCGCGCCTCGCCCAGCCATCTGGTTGGGACTGCGATCTGACGACGGTCGCCGCCCTCCTCGGACCGACGGCCGCAGGAAAGAGCGCGATCGCCATGGCGCTGGCGCGACGCTTTGGCGCCGAGATCGTCTCGGTTGACAGCATGCAGGTCTACCGGGGCATGGACATCGGCACCGCCAAGCCCACGCCGCAAGATCGGGCGGCGGTGCCCCATCATCTGATCGACATCGCCGATCCCGCTTCGCCCTTCTCGGTCGCAGAGTTCCAGCGGAAGGGACGCAGCGTCCTGGAGGATGCGGTCGCTCGGGGGCACCCCGTTCTCATCGTCGGGGGCAGCGGTCTTCACTTCCGTGCCCTCGTTGACCCGCTCGACTTCCCTCCGTCCTCTCCCACCGTCCGTAAGGAGATGGAGGCTCTGGACAACGCCGAGGCGGTGTCGCGTCTCATCGCCGCCGACGCTTCTGCAGGCGACCACGTCGATCTCGCCAATCCGCGGCGAGTCAGTCGCGCGCTCGAAGTGTTCGCCCTGAGCGGAGAGACGCCGTCGTCACGGGCGGCGACCCCCGCAGCCGCAGCCGTTAGGGAGTACCGGGGGCTGTGGCCGGTGGTCGGCATCGGCGTCGATCCCGGCGGAAGCCTTCCCGGGCGCATCCGCCAGCGGTTTGCGGCCATGCTCGCTGCCGGGCTATTCGATGAGGTGTTGGCGCTGGCGCCCCGTCTGGGACTCACCGCTGCACAGGGTGTCGGCTACCGGGAGTTGCTCGCCGTGGTGCGTGGCGACTGGACGCTCGAGTTTGCAACGAGACGGGCGATCGAGGCGACAACGTCACTGGCACGGCGTCAGCGCACTTTCCACCGCAGGGACCCTCGCATCCGGTGGCTGGAGTGGGAAGATGACGAGGCCGCGCCCGTTGCGCAGGCCGCAACGGCGTTGGAGGAGGCGGGATGGAGTTCGTAAAGATGGAAGGCCTGGGCAACGACTTCGTCGTCCTCGACGGTCCTCTCATCCCCACTGCCGCCCAGGTGTCCGCGTGGTGTGACCGTCGGCGGGGGATAGGCGCCGATGGCGTGCTCGTCGTCACCCCCGGCGATGTCGTGGAGATGGGGTATTGGAACGCCGACGGTTCGGCCGCCGAGATGTGCGGCAACGGCCTGCGATGCGTCGCCCTTTATGCGCGGCTCAAGGGGATGGTGGACACGAGCGAGTTCACCGTGAAGACGCCGATCGGCCCGCGTCGCGTGATCGTGCGTGATGGCAGCGTCCGTGCCGAACTCGGCCCGGTGCAGGTAGGAGAGGGCACGGTCGAGATTGCCGGGTACCGACTCACCAAGGTGAGCGTCGGAAACCCTCACGCCGTGGCGTTCGTCCCCGACTGCAGTGCGGTTCCGATGGCAGCCTCCGGTCCCCTCGTCGAATCCGACCCCGCCTTTCCGGGAAGGATCAACGGCGGCTTTGCGACAGTGACCGGAAAGGATCGGATCAGTCTCCGGGTGTGGGAGCGAGGTGTGGGCGAAACCCTGGCGTGTGGCACTGGCGCCGCCGCGGCCGCCGCTGCTGGCCACGCCCTGGGTCTCACCGGTGAATCCGTGACGGTGCGACTTCCCGGCGGCGAGTTGCGCGTGGAACTCATCGACGGCTCTGCGTGGATCGAGGGTCCGGCGACGGTGGTGTTTGCCGGGTCGCTGTGAGGTCCGGGCGACTCAGCGCACGGTGCGGATGACCGCCACGACCTTGCCGATGATCTCGACTCCGCCCATGAGCACGATCGGCTCGTAGTCGGGATTCTCCGCCTCGAGGATCACGCGACCGGGTTGGCGGCGGAGCCGCTTCACGGTCGCTTCTTCGCCATCGATCAAGGCGGCAACGATCTCGCCGTCACGGGCATCGGGTTGGCGCCTGATCACGACGAGATCACCGTCGAAGATTCCGGCAAGGATCATCGAGTCGCCCTGCACCCGCAGCATGAATACCGGATCGTTGCCGACGATCTCGGTGGGCAGCGGGAAAATCTCCTCGATGTCCTCTTGGGCCAGGATCGGTGAGCCTGCGGCGATGCGGCCGACGAGGGGCACGTCACGCACCGGCGCCCGACGGAGGTCGTGCTCCTCGGACATGTCGATGACTTCGATCGCCCGCGGCTTGGAAGGGTCTCGACGCAACAGACCTGCGGTCACCAGGGCGGAGAGGTGGCTGTGCACCGTGGACGGTGAGCTCAACCCGACCGCCTCGCCGATCTCCCGGACCGAGGGCGGATAGCCCCGTCGGCGCACGGTTTCGAGGATGAGATCGAGGATCTCCCGCTGGCGGTCGGAAATGTCGGTCGGGGCCATCGGCGTCTTCCTGTCAGGTGGGTTGGCGGCCACGGTAGCGGTTTTCGCGGTCTCGGGCAAACACATGTTCGATCTTGACGAGCGAACGGGTGTTCGATAGAGTGGTGGCGAACACGCGTTCGTGTCATACCCGATCCGTACGGTGCGAAGCGTGGGGGTGAGAACCCCCAACCGGAGACCCAGGAGGAGCCAGCGCCATGACGATCCCCGCCAACACCCGCACCCGGGTAGTGGTTCTCCTCACCTCGATCGCCCTTGCGCTGGTTCTCCTCCTGGCCGGTGCCGTCGGCGCCCGCGCCGATGCGGTTGCGGATCCGACGACCGTGGCGACCCACGTCGAATACACCGTGCTGTCTGGCGACACCCTCTGGGACATCGCTTCCGAGCACGTCCTGCCCGGCGACGACGTCCGGGTGCTGATCGACGACATCAAGCGCAGCAACGACCTCGCCTCGAGCGTGATCGTGCCCGGCCAGGTGCTGCGCATCCCAGTCTCAGGCTGAGCCGAACGGGGTGTCGGCTGACCGGTACCCTGGGGCCATGCGTTGCCCCTACTGCGGTGAAGAGGACACGCGGGTGGTGGACAGCCGCCCCGCCGAGGGTGGCGTGGCGATCCGGCGCCGCCGCTCCTGCGAAACATGCGGGCAACGCTTCACCACCTACGAGCGGCGGCAACCGGTGGTCATGGTGCGCAAGCGCGACGGGCGGCTACAGCCGTTCGACGCCGCCAAGGTGCGAGCCGGGATCTCCCAGGCAATGGCTGGCGGCGACACCCCGTCGGAGCTCGTGGACGCTGCGGTGGTGCGGATCGAAGCGTTTGCCGAGGAAGCGGGGCCGGAGGTCACCTCAGAAGACATAGGCCACCGCGTGCTCGACGAGTTGCGCGACATCGATGAGGTCGCCTACCTCCGATTCGCATCGGTGTACAAGGGGTTTGTCGGAGCCAGCGACTTCTCCCGTGAGGTCGAGTCGCTTGAGGAGCCCCGCTAGAAGCGCGAGCGTTCCTAGCCGAGCCTGATGCGGGCTTCTTCGAGACGAGCCTGTATCGCCGGGATCGTCGCAACTGCAGCGGCGTCGACATCTGCCACCGCGGCTTCCAGTTCGGCCGTTGCCAACGAAGCTCGAGCCTGGAACTCGGCGACCAGCACCGTGGTCGCTTCGACCTCGCCGCGGCGCAGCGCAAGGAGGTACCGATCGGCCCAATCGGACAGCGAATCGATGGCCTCGGCAACGCGCTCCCGGTACCCGGCGAACGCGGGGTCGTCATCGAGGCTCTCGTATGCCCGCTCGGTGGCGGACTGCATGTCGGCGATCGCACGAGCTGCGGGGTCGATCAACTCGATCGGAGCCGAGGTGGGGAGAAAGGGAAGTGCCAGGATCGATGCGGCCGCATCGCGATACGTCGACGCCGCTCCGAGTCCCAAGAGCAGCGTCTCGGCGGCATCGGCGACGGCGAGCATCTCGGATCGACCCGGGCGCAGCTCTTCGATCGGTCCGATCGGGAGGAGCGGGATCACCGTGGGGAGGTCGGCTCTCACGATGTCCGAAAACACTGCGGTGGCATCGGCAAAGGCCGTGAGGGCGGCAGGGTCGCTCGGTGTCGGCGCGGCAGCAAAGGCGGCGACGGCTGGCTCGTAGGCGTCGAGAGCCGCCTGATACTCCACCCGCCTGGTGTCCGCCTTCTTCTGTGGGACCGTGATCAGCACCTGAACGGCGACGAGCGCCAGACCACCGAGAACGGCAGCGGCGATGAGGATCGACCAGCGGAAGCTCCGTCGGGTGGCGACGGTGCGGTCGAGGGGTCGCGGGCGCCAGTCGAAGTCAAGGTCCGAAAGGGGCTCATTGGGCTCCGACGGCCCGCGCAGCCGCGCCACGCTCGCCGGGGTGGTTTCGAGCATGTTGAGGATCGTTCTCTTGTTGGCGTCGCGTTCGCGGGGAGGTATCGCCATGTTGTGCACGGATCATCATCGATCCGCAACGCAGTTTGCTCAAGCGTGGGGGCTTTGCCTGCCATTTCGCACTGTGGCGCCGCCACCCGGGGGCTTGTGGCGCCGCCCTGCGGCGACACGGCGATAATCGGCTGGTGAGAATCCCGTTGCGTGTGCTCGACCCCGAACTCCCGATTCCCCGTCATGCCCGACCCGGCGATGCCGGGATCGACCTGCATGCGCGAGAGACAGCCGACCTCGCCCCCGGAGAGCGGCGGGCCATCCCGACCGGCATAGCGGTGGCTGTCCCCAAGGGGTATGTCGGTCTCGTCGCCCCCCGTTCCGGTCTTGCGATTCGGTCGGGATTGAGCATTGTCAACACCCCCGGCATCCTCGACAGCGGGTATCGCGGAGAGATCGCAGTGATCCTCATCAACCTGGGATCCGAAGCGGTGCACATTTCGCGAGGCGATCGCATCGCGCAACTCGTCGTTGTCCCCGTAGCGACCATCGAATTCGAGGTCGTCGAGCAACTAGAGGAGTCCGAGCGCGGGGCGGGAGGCTTCGGGTCGACCGGTTCCTGACCGTCGGGAGGGCTGGCGTATACTGCTGCGCTCCGCGGACGTAGCTCAGTTGGTAGAGCGTCACCTTGCCAAGGTGAAGGCCGCCGGTTCGAGACCGGTCGTCCGCTCCGGGGGGTGGGAAGCACCGGCCTCCTGCGGTCCCGGCGGCGTGGCCGAGTGGTTAGGCAAGGGTCTGCAAAACCCTCCACCCCGGTTCAATTCCGGGCGCCGCCTCGAGGGTCGTCGTGACCCAGCGTTCGGGCGCTTAGCTCAGCGGGAGAGCGCTTCCCTGACACGGAAGAGGTCACTGGTTCAATCCCAGTAGCGCCCACGGAAGATGTCGGCGGCCGAAGGCCGCCTCCGCAATTGGCAATTGGCAATTCGCCAGAGCCGCGCATCAAGCACCGCCCTCGCCCCTCATCCCTCGCCCCTGGCCCCAACTCCGTGCTCAGGGTGGCCCCAGAACCGTCCGATGGTCTCTCATGGCCCGTGATTCTTCGAAGATCGTCGTTGTGCTGATCGTCGCGCTCACGTTGATGATTGCTGCCCCTGCTGGCGCCAACCATGAGGCTCCGCATGACGGTCCGTCCCATGACTATGGCGACATGGTCGACTACCCACTCACTTTTCCGGTGGTCGGCACGTATTGGTACGAAGACTGGTTCTGGGCGGCACGGGGGAGTGGCATCCATCACGCACAGGACTTGATGTCGCCCAAGTTGACCCCGGTCGTGGCTGCGGCTGCTGGCACCGTCACCTGGATCAACTGGAGCCAGAACCCCGACGACCTGAACCCCGAGCGTTGCTGCACCATCGTCGTCACCCACGACGATGGATGGGAGTCGTGGTACATCCATTTGAACAACGACACCCCGGGTACCGACGACGGTTTGGGATGGGGGATCGCTCCCGAAATCAGCCTCGGCACCCATGTCGAGGCTGGTGACCTGATCGGGTGGGTGGGTGACAGCGGAACCGCCGAGACGACAGGCCCTCACCTTCACTTCGAGTTGTACGACTCCGACGGTGTGCTGGTGAATCCGCATGATGCCCTGCTCGCCGCTGAAGGGAGGGCGTCCTGCGGTGTCGCCCGGGTCGGCAATGTCGACGTTTTGCTTGCCATTGCCGGTCTTCTCAAGGTGGGAGCAACCGGTGAAGCAGTGAGGCAGCTCCAGGAGTTCCTCGCCACATTCGATCACGTACCCGGTCCGATCGACGGGATGTTCGGCTCGCGCACTCGGCTCGCGGTGCTTGCCTTCCAGGCGGCGCGCCAGCTCTCGGCTGATGGCGTTGTCGGAAGCATGACCCGCGGTGAAGTGTCTGAGCTCGTGCAGCTTGCGGCTCGGGCATCGGTGCTCGATCCCGACGGACGCAACATGAGTCAGGGAGCACGTGGATCGGATGTCGCAGAGTTGCAGGGATTGCTCAAGGTGGTCGGGCTCGACGTCGGCATAGCCGACGGGGTGTTCGGCTCGCGCACCAGTGCCGCGGTCCGTGCCTTCCAGGACGCCAACGGCCTGCTGATCGACGGCGTCGTGGGTCGTGGCACCCGAGTTCGCCTCGCCGAGGTGCTGCAGCTCACACCGCTCGTTACCTGTTCCTGAACGTCCTCCTCCTCTGCGCCCCTCCGTTAGCCAATACCCCTCCGTGTACGATGCGGCGCGTTTTCCGAGGAGGTCTTGGTGGTCGACACGATCCCCGCCCGGTTGTTCGCCCAGGCCGAAAAGCGACCCGGGAGCCCGGCGTACTTCGACAAGGTCGACGGCAAGTATCGCCCGACCTCGTGGAGCGAGTACGCCGCCCAGGTGCGTCAGGCCGGGAAGGCCCTCCTCGCCGCTGGCCTCATACCGGGGAGCAAGGTGACGATCCTCGGCTTCAACCGCCCGGAGTGGGTGATCCTCGACCTGGCGACGATGGCTGTGGGCGGCGCTCCCGCTGGCATCTACACCACTTCATCGCCCGAAGAGGTCCGCTACATCACCGCACACGCCGAAGCTCCGGTGATCCTTGTCGAGAACAAGCTCCAGCTCGACAAGGTGTTGGCGGTCCGGGGTGAACTCCCCGACCTGAAGTGGATCGTGACGATGCGGGGCGCCCCGAAGGTTGACGACGCCCAGGTGCTGACCTGGGATGAGTTTCTCGCCACGGGTGCTGGCATCACCGACGCTGACTTCGATGCCCGCCTCGCCGCTCTGCGTCCCGATGACCTGGCGACACTGATCTACACGTCGGGCACCACGGGACCGCCCAAGGGCGTCATGCTCACGCACTCCAATCTCACCTGGACGGCGGACAACTCTCGCGACGTGCTGCCGCTCAACTCGGATGACTCGTCGGTCTCGTACCTCCCGTTGAGCCACATCGCCGAGCAGATGTTCTCGATCCACATTCCGGTCTCGATCGGTTGGCCGGTGTACTTCGCCGAGTCGATCGAAGGACTCCTCGACAACCTCAAGGAGGTTCGTCCCACGGTCTTCTTCGCCGTGCCGCGCGTCTGGGAGAAGTTCCATGCCGGCGTCTCCGCCGAGTTGGGCCACACCAAGGGGGCGAAGGCGAAGTTGGCGACGTGGGCGCAGAAGGTGGGCCGTGAGGCAACGTCGGTGCGGAACCGGGGTCGAGCACTGCCAACGGCATTGGCGGCGAAGATGAAGGTGGCGGCACTCGTCCACAAGAAGGTGAAGCACGGCATCGGGATGGATCGTGCCCGCGGCACGATCAGCGGTGCGGCCCCCATCTCCACCGAAGTTCTCGAATTCTTCGCTGGCTTCGACCTCAACATCCTCGAGGTGTACGGACAGTCCGAGGGGACCGGTCCGACGACGTTCAATCAGCCGGGCAAGACCAAGTTCGGCAGCGTCGGTCTGCCGTATCCCGGCACCGAGGTGAAGCTGGCCGAAGATGGCGAGGTGCTGCTGCGCGGCGGCAACGTCTTTGCCGGGTACTACAAGGACCCGAAGGCGACGGCCGACGCGATCGCGGGGGGCTGGCTGGTATCGGGAGACCTCGGGTCATTCGACGCCGACGGATTCCTCACGATCACCGGCCGCAAGAAGGACATCATCATCACCGCCGGAGGCAAGAACATCGCCCCCAAGGACATCGAAGCGGGCATCAAGGACAACCAGCTGGTGTCGGAGGCGGTGCTCATCGGTGACCGGCGCAAGTACCTCACCGCGCTGGTGACGCTCGACCCGGCAGCGGCAGCGACGTTTGCCGACGAGCACGGGATCAGCGGACC
>JBBTKD010000129.1:0-16251 GCA_038059105.1 Actinomycetota bacterium
TCGCTCGACAACGTCGAGTCGACCGCCGACCTGCGCAACTGGGAGGCACGGCTGCGGCGCTCCCTAGGCCACGCACCAGGCGGCTACGCCTGCGAGTTGAAGATCGACGGGATCGCCATCTCGCTCATCTATGAGAACGGGCGATACGCGCGAGGGGCGACGCGCGGCGACGGGGTCGTCGGCGAAGACGTCACTCCGAATCTGCGCACTGTCGGCCAGGTGCCGCTCGTCCTGTTTGGAAACGAGCCACCACCAGTGCTCGAAGTGCGCGGTGAGGTGTACATGCCCGAAGCGGTGTTCGCCGAGTTGAACCGCGCCCAGGACGAGGCGGGGGAGCGGCTCTTCGTCAACCCGCGCAACGCCGCCGCCGGTGCGGTGCGCCAGAAGGACCCGGCAATCACGGCGGCGCGGCGCCTCTCGCTGTGGATCTATCAGGTTGGCTTTGTGGAGGGGAATCTGCGCTTTGTCTCACACACCGGCAGCCTCGATTGGCTGCGCACCGCCGGATTCCCGGTGAACCCCAAGTCGGAGCACATCGCCGATCTCGATGGTGTGATCGCCTTCGTGGAGCGTGTCCAGCAGCAACGCCACACCTTCGGGTACCAGACGGACGGCGTCGTCATCAAGGTCGACTCGCTTGCAGAGCAGACAGAGCTCGGCTTCACGTCGAAGTCGCCGAGGTGGGCGGTCGCCTACAAGTTTCCCCCGGAGGAACAAACCACACGCTTGCGATCGATCGAGGTCAACGTCGGACGTACCGGCGCGGTGACGCCGTATGCGGTGTTGCAACCGGTATTCGTCGGCGGGGCGACGGTGACGAATGCCACGCTCCACAACCAGGACGAGGTAGCTCGGAAGGATCTCCGCATCGGTGACCTCGTCGTGGTGCGTCGCGCCGGAGACGTCATCCCCGAGGTCGTGGGACCGGTGGTGGCTGCTCGAACCGGCAAGGAGAAGAAGTGGCGCATGCCGACGGCATGTCCCTTCTGCGGCAATCCGATCGTTCGCGGCGAAGGTGAGGCGGTGGCGCGATGCAGCGGCGGGTTCACCTGTCCGGTGCGGCTCCGCGAATACCTATTCCACTTTGCGGGCCGCGGGGGCATGGACATCGAGGGCCTGGGCTTCAAAACGGTCGACCTGCTGCTCTCCGAGGGATGGGTGAAGGATCCCGCCGACCTCTTCACGCTCAGTCCGAAGAAACTCCTCGGGCGCGAGGGGTGGGGCGAGGTCTCCGTCGGCAAACTCATGGCCTCGATCGACGCCGCTCGCCATCGTCCGCTGGCCCGAGTGATCACCGCGCTGGGGATTCCGCTCGTCGGGGGCACCGTCGCCCGATCGCTGGCGCGTCGGTTCCGCTCGATGGAAGCGCTCCTCGACGCCGATGAAGACGAACTCGGATCGATCGACGGGATCGGTCCCGAGATCGTTCAGTCGGTGCGATCGTGGTGCTCGGATCGCAAGAACCGGCGACTCATGGCGAAATTGGCGGCTGCAGGAGTCGATCTCGAGGATCCAGTCACCGAGGGCGTCGACGGTGGATTGCTCACCGGTTTCACGCTCGTGATCACGGGGACACTCGACGGTTTCTCTCGCGAGGCGGCCAAGAGCGCGGTCGAAGACCGCGGCGGCAAGGTGACCTCGTCCGTGTCGGCAAAGACCACCGCCGTCATCACCGGCGAGTCGCCCGGTGCCGCCAAGGTGCAGAAGGCAATCGAACTCGGAATTCCGATGGTGGGGGAGGACGTGTTCGTGCGTCTTCTTGCCCAAGGGGCGCCGGCGCTATGAAGACCCGCGGATCCTCAGTGTGTAGCGTGACCGCCGTGCTGTGTCTTGCAGACCCGGGCGGGGACCCAGCCCCGCCCTCCTCCCGAGCGTGGGGGTCCCTGCCCCACGCCGGGCCGTGTTTCTCAGACCCGGTCGGGGCCCCAACCCCGCCCTCCTCCCGAGCGTGGGGGCCCCTGCCCCACGCCGGGCCGTGTTTCTCAGACCCGGTCGGGGCCCCAACCCCGCCCTCCTCCCGAGCGTGGGGACCCCTGCCCCACGCCGGGCCGTCACTTGAGCGGGAGATGAGGGGAGCGTGCCCGCGCCGAACGTGGTCACGTGCGCTTCGGCAACCCAAGCCCCACGCCGCGCCTTGTTGTTCAACTCTGGGCGAGTTCCCAACCCCGCCCTCCTCCCGAGGACGGGTGCAAAGGTGACCTTTCCCAACGGTGGATGGCGGGTGCTGTGGACTCGAGGTGACGGCTGCCGCGAGCTCGCTCCTCTTCTCGGTGATGCCAAGCCAGTAGAGGGTGAACTGCGCGCCGCCTGTCTCCGCGCTCGCGCCGATCTCCTCGTCGCTCGCAAGCTCACCTCGTTCGGTCTGGTGAGCATCGCGGTTCCTCACGATTTTCGGCGGGCCGCAGTCGGCGGGGTGGTCGCCGCCGTCGGTGGAGGGCCGCACTCGGCGCTCGCCGCGATCGCCGCAGAGCGATTGGGCAGGGCCCTCGAAGTCTCCGCGGCGATTGCCACTGCGTCGCGCTCAAGCGGCGAGGACGCCGCCGCCGAGTTGCTGCTCGCCGAGATGGGTTCGCTGGTGCCGGGAACGCCAGCCAAGGTGGTGCGGGCCGAGACCGTGCGTCAGATGGTCGCCGGTCTCCCCGAAGGATCGCTCCTCGTGGTCGGGGCTCCGGGGGGATCGTGGATGCAGCGGCAGTTCTTCGGCCCAGGGCGCAGGCTCATCGTTCGGGCGACCGCAGGCGCCATCGTCGTGCGACGCGCCCCGACTCGATGCTTCCAGGTGATGGAGACGCCCATGCCGTTCGGATCAGCGATGCCGGTTCAGGAGGCGCGGCGACTGCTCGAGGACAGTGTCGCTCCTGTCGTCGAGGAGGGGCGCCTGATTGGAATCGTGCGGCGCAGCGCCCTCCTCACCGCTCCTGCGGGCGGAGACGTCACTTCCGTCGCCGAGGATCCGATTTCGGTGCGCGACGACGACTCGATCGAGGTTGTTTCGGCGATCGCGGCGAGCATCGACCCGATACCCGTCGTCGATGCCGACGGTCGGCTGCGGGGTGTGATCCGGCGATGACCGGTCTCGTCCGCGGCGAACCCGTGGCACCTGTCGAGTCGGGAGGCGAACTCCATCGCGAGATCACGGGCCGCGATGTGCTGTTGCGGCGTCCCGTGCCTGAGGTCGACACCCCTCTCCTTTTCGCGGCAACTCACGGTTCTCCCGAACGCGAGGCGGTGTGGGCCTACATGGGATACGGCCCGTGGACGGACGAGGAGTCGATGCGCACGTGGGTGTCCGGCACGCTGCCGTCGCGCGATCCCTTCTGGTGGGTGATCGAGGCGGCAGGCATTCCGGTCGGGATGGCAACCGTGATGAACCGGGATGACACCCATCGGCGCGCCGAGGTGGGACACATCTGGTACACGCCGTCGGCGCAACGCACCACCGTGAACACCGAGGCGGCGTACCTGATGATTCGCGAATGTTTCGATATGCTCGGTTGCCGTCGCGTCGAGTGGAAGTGCGATGCGCTGAATGAACGCTCGCGCGTTGCGGCGGTGCGTCTCGGCTTCGTGTTCGAAGGCGTGTTCCGTCATCACATGATCGTGAAGGGCCGCAACCGCGACACCGCCTGGTACGCGATGACCGAAGACGATTGGAAAGCCGCGCGGTTGCGGCTGGAACGTTGGCTCTACGAGATCCCCCGCACCGCCGGTCGCCCGGAGAAATCCCTCACCGACCTCAGGTGAAAAGAGGAAAGCCCGCAGCTTGCAGCCTGCAGCGCCGTCGGACCGCATCTGGCTCCGCTCTGGCTGATGCCTGATGCCTGATGCCTGATGCCTGGTGCCTACTACCGTTTCCCTGATGCGCACCAACCCGGTTCTCAATCAGCTCGGGGAGTACCCGATCGCCGAGGTGCAGGCCATCGCCCGGCGCATGCGCGACGCTGGTGAGCGGCTGATCGACTTCTCCATCGGCGATCCCCGCGAACCGACCCCTGAATTCATCCAGCAGGCGCTCCGTGACGCCGTCCCCCAGATATCGCAGTACCCGACCGTGGCGGGTCTCAAGGTGCTCCGAGACGCGGTGGCGGGGTACATCCACCGCCGAACCGGAGTCGTGGTCGATCCCGACACGCAGATCGTCCCGGTGTCGGGGGCTAAGGAAGCCATCTTCACGACACCCTTCGCTTTCATCGATCGCGATGCCGGCGACGCCGGTTTGTTCGCCACGCCCGGCTACCCGATTCACGAGCGGGGTATCCGATTTGCGGGCGGTGAGGCGATCGGCGTGCAACTCAAGGGCGACTTTGTGTTGCGCGCCGCGGACGTGCCTGCCGCCGCCTGGGATCGGCTTCGTCTCCTCTGGACCTGCTCGCCGCACAACCCCACCGGCGCAATCGCCTCTCTCGATGACATCCGCGGGCTCTACGAGGCGTGCCGAGAGCACGACACGCTCCTGCTCTCGGACGAGCCGTACATCGACATGTACGAGGACGAGGTGCCGCATTCGACACTCGAGGTTGCTGGTCCGGGTTCACCGGGGGTCCTGTCGTATTTCTCCTGCTCGAAGCGCTCCGGGATGACCGGGTACCGGACTGGCGCCATCGTTGGCGACCCCGTAGCGATCGCAGCCCTCAAGATGCTGCGTTCCTCGGTGGGAGTGTCCTCTCCCGAGTTCGTGCAGATGGCGGCGGCGGTGGCGTGGGCCGACGATGATCACGCTGCGGTGCGCCGCGACATGTTTACGGCCAAACGCCGTCTCTTTCGCTCGAAGCTCGAGGAAGATGGAATCCGGATCGTCGGTTCGGAGGCCGGCCTCTATCTCTGGGTTCAGGTCGATGACGACGTGGCCGCCACCAAGCGACTCCTTGCGGAGGGCGTCGTCGTGTCGCCGGGTCGCGCTTTCGGTCCGGGAGGCGAGGGCCACCTCCGGCTCGCACTCGTCCCGACCCTGGATGAGTGCTCCGAGGCGGCGGAAGTGGTGGCGGCGTGTCTGCGGAGCTGATCGACGCCGCATTCGAGGACCTCGCCCGGCTCGACGACGCCCGGCAGGCAGTCCTGGACACGATTGATGCGCTCGACCGCGGCGAACTGCGGGTGGCCGACAAGGTCAATGGGGATTGGATCGTTCACGAATGGGTGAAGCGCGCCATCATCCTGTACTTTCGCATCGCTGGTCTCGACACGTGGCACGCCGGGCCGCTGGAGTTCTACGACAAGATTCCACCGAAGCGAGGTCTCGCCGCTGCCGGGGTGAGGGTGGTGCCGCCAGGAACGGTCCGGTACGGGGCATTCTGCGAACCGGGTGTCGTCGTCATGCCCGGGTTTGTCAACATTGGCGCTCGCGTCGGCTCGGGCACGATGGTCGACACCTGGGCGACCGTCGGCTCGTGTGCCCAGATCGGTCGCGACGTCCACCTGTCGGGCGGCGTCGGCATCGGAGGAGTCTTGGAGCCGCCGTCGGCGCGGCCGGTGATCGTCGAGGACGGCGCTTTCATCGGCAGCCGTTGCATCCTCGTCGAGGGGGTCATCATCGAAGCGGGGGCGGTACTCGGCGCCAACACCACGATCACGGCGTCGACTCCGATCATCGATGTCACCGGCTCGCAACCCGTCGAGCACCGCGGTCGGGTACCCGCCAACTCGGTCGTGATCCCTGGCACCCGTCCCAAGCAATTCCCCGCAGGCTCGTACGACCTGCAATGCGCATTGATCGTGGGCAAGCGCACCGAGTCCACCGACCGTAAGACGTCGCTCAACGAAGCGTTGCGTGTCTTCGGGGTGCAGGCGTGAGCCTGGTCGATGACCTCGTGTGGCTGGTCGACATTGCATCACCCACTCGTGGCGAGGAAGAGATTCGGGATGCAGTCGCCGAGCGTCTCGCACACCTCGAGCCGCGCGTGATCGGCAACTCGGTCGTGGTTGGCCGGCGCACCGGTCGGCCACTGATCGCTCTGTACGGTCATCTCGATACCGTTCCCGAGCAAGGCAACCTTCCTGCCCGGGTTGCGAATGGTCGGGTTCACGGTCTCGGATCAACAGACATGAAGTCGGGCCTCGCGGTGATGGTGGCCCTACTCGAAGACAAGAAGGTGGCGGGTGGCCCGTTTGATCTCGTTGGCGTCTTCTACGATGCAGAGGAGGGGCCGTCCGATGGCAACGGACTCGAAGCGGTGCTCGATGGCGCACTCGATCTGCTCGGTGCCGAGTTCTCCATCGTGATGGAACCGACGGACGGTGAACTGCAACTGGGATGTCAGGGCACGATCAACGCCACCGTCGAGTTCCACGGGACCGCCGCTCACAGCGCTCGCCCATGGTTGGGAGAGAACGCGGTCACCAAGGCAGGGGTGTGGCTGGCGGAGATGCACCAGCGGGAGTGGCGCGATGTCATCGTCTCCGGACTCACGTTCAAGGAGACCTTCGCCGTCACCACCGCGCACGGCGGGATCGCCCGCAATGTCATCCCGGCGACCTTCTCCCTCAACCTCAACCACCGGTTCCCGCCCGATCGAACCATGGAGGAGGCCGAGGCCGAGGTGTTGGCCGTTTGTGCTGGTGCGGACCAGGTCGAGATCGTCGATCGGGCGGCTGCCGGTGCCATTCCGGAGGGAAATGCTCATCTCGATCGTTTGCGCGGCCTCGTGGATATCGTCGCCGCTAAAACGGCGTGGACCGACGTCGCCCGCCTCACCGCCCGCGGCCTCCCCGCGGTCAACTATGGTCCCGGAGACACCGCCCTGGCCCACCGCGCCGACGAAAGCGCGTCGGTAGAGGGGATGGAGAATTGTTTGCGGGTGCTACGAGAGTTTCTGAGGTAATCGCGTCCCGTTGCCCGTTGCCCGTTGCCCGTTACCCGTCGAGTCGATCGCCTTCGAGCCTTGAGTCGGTGATTCCGGCTGGTGCCTGGTGCCTGGAGCCTGGTGCCTGGTGCCTGGTGCCTGGAGCCTGGTGCCTCCCCGGTACCATCCGCTTCATGCCCGTCGACATCGATATCACCAAGGTGGCTCGCCTCGCCCGGATCGGGTTGACCGCCGAAGAACTCGCCGCCTACTCGACACAGCTCCAGGGAATCCTGGAACACGCCGCTCGGGTGCAGGCCCTTCCCAGCGAAGGTGTGGCTCCGACGGCGCATCCATTGCCGATGGTGAATGCCTTCCGTCCCGATGAGGTGGAGCCGACCCTCGATCGCGAAGAGGTGCTGGCTCAGGCGCCCGACCGTGAGGGCCCCTATTTCCGCGTCCCCCCGTTCCTGGAGGACTGAGTGGATCTGGCCGACCTCTCCGTTGCCGAGGCCGGAGCGCGTCTCCGTGCTGGTGAGGTTTCGTCCGTCGACCTGCTCGACGCAGTACGGCGACGAGCGTCGATGACCGAGGCGATTCTCCACGCCTACCTCACCATCGATCACGCCGGGGCTCGCGCCGCCGCCGAGGCAGCCGACGCCGCATTGGCGCGCGGTGAAGATTTCGGTCCGCTCCACGGGATCCCGATTGCTCTCAAGGACAACATGGTGACCAGGGGCATCGAGACCACCTGTGCCTCGCGCATCCTCGCGGGTTACCGCCCGCCCTATGACGCCACCGTAGTTGAGCGTCTCAAGCGCGGGGGCGCAGTCATCTTCGGCAAGACCAACCTCGATGAATTCGCCATGGGTTCGTCGACGGAGAACTCGGCCTACGGAACGACCCGTAATCCGTGGGATCCCGATCGTGTGCCCGGCGGGTCGAGCGGCGGCTCTGCTGCCGCGGTTGCTGTTGGTTCGGCGTTCGCCGGACTCGGATCGGACACCGGCGGCTCCATCCGCCAGCCGGGTTCACTGACCGGCACCGTTGGCATGAAGCCCACGTATGGCCTGGTGAGCCGATACGGACTCATCGCCTTTGCCTCTTCGCTCGACCAGATCGGTCCGCTGACGCGCACGGTGGATGACTCCGTGACGGTGTTCGAGGCGATTGCTGGTCACGACCCCTCCGATGCCACTTCGTATCGAGGGCCGCTGCCTGAAGTGCGGTCGGCCCTCGACGCCGGGGTGAAGGGCCTCAAGGTGGGCATCGTCCGCGAGTTGTCAGGGGAAGGCACCGAACCCGATGTCGCCGCATCGTTCCAGGTGACCCTCGATCTCCTCGCTGGTGCGGGTGCGGAGATCCGCGAGTTGTCGCTGCCCTCGACCGAGTACGCCCTCAGCGCCTACTACCTGATCGCACCGGCCGAGTGCTCGGCGAACCTCGCCCGCTTCGACGGGGTGCGGTATGGACCACGTCTTCCCGGCAAGAGCGTGGAGGAGATGATGTCGGCCACTCGCCGCGATGGCTTCGGACCCGAGGTGACTCGGCGCATCCTGCTCGGCACCTATGCCCTGAGTGCCGGGTACTACGACGCCTTCTACGGACAAGCGCAGAAGGTGCGCACGCTCGTGATCAACGACTTCCGGCGCGCCTACGCCGAGGTCGACGTCCTCGTCACCCCCACCAGTCCTACGACCGCCTTCGCAGTCGGCGAGAAGGCAGGTGATCCACTGGCGATGTATCTGAGCGACATCTGCACCATTCCCAGCAACCTGTCGGGCGATCCGGCGATCTCCGTTCCGTGCGGACTCGACTCATCCGGGCTCCCAGTGGGATTCCAGGTACTCGCCCCGGCTCTGGGAGAGGCGGTGATGTTCCGCGTCGCCAAGGCCGTCGAGCGACTTTCTCGATTTACCGCGCGCCCTGCATTGGCCACCTCCGAGGGTGCGGCATGACGTGGGAAGCCGTCATCGGGATCGAGACCCACATCGAACTCCGGACGCGCTCCAAGATGTTCTGCGGCTGCCCGACCGAGTTCGGCGGTGAGCCGAATCGCAACGTGTGTCCGGTGTGCCTCGGGCTTCCCGGTGCACTGCCGGTACCCAATGAGAAGGCGATCGAATGGACCATCGCCCTTGGCGTGGCTCTCGGATGTGCGATCGCCCCGCACTCGGTGTTCCACCGCAAGAACTACTTCTACGCCGACCTTCCCAAGAACTATCAGATCTCGCAGTACGACCTCCCGCTCTGTGTGGGCGGTCACCTCGAAGTCGATGCCGGAGCGGGTGTGCGTCGCCTCGGTATCACCCGGGTTCACCTCGAAGAGGACACCGGCAAGAGCACTCACCTCGGAGGCGGGGGACGCATCCACGACGCCGACGCCACGCTTCTCGACTTCAATCGATCGGGTATCCCGTTGGTCGAGGTGGTCAGCGAGCCCGACATTCGCACCCCCGACGAGGCCCGCGCCTACGCCCAGGAGTTGCGCGGCGTCGTGCTCGCCCTCGGCATCTCCGATGCCCGCCTCGAGGAAGGGTCGATGCGTTTCGACGGCAACGTTTCGCTGCGCGCTGCTGGTGGGGGTCCATTCGGCACCAAGGTCGAAGTGAAGAACATGAACTCGCTGCGCTCCTTGCATCGCGCCCTCGCTCACGAGATCGAACGGCAGGGAAAGATTCTCGACGGCGGTGGTGCCGTGGCTCAGGAGACCCGTCATTGGGACGAGGAGGCGGGGCGTACCGGAGCGGGTCGATCCAAGGAGGAGTCGAGCGACTATCGCTACTTCACCGAGCCCGACCTGGTGCCGCTCGCCGTCGATGACGCCACGGTGAGCCGCATTCGCGCCGCGTTGCCCGAACTCCCGGCAGCCCGCCGTGCCCGCTACGTCGCGGCAGGTATCGAAGAGAACGCCGCGCGGACACTCGTCGCCGGCGGTCTCGCCGAACTGTTCGATGCTGCCGTTCTTCTCGGAGCGACCGCGCGCACTGCGGCAAATTGGCTGACCGGTGAGGTGACCGCCTACCTCAACCGCACTGGCGGCGACGCCGCCGCGAGCCTCGCGCTCGATGCCGCCGGTCTCGCCGAACTGGCGGCGATGGTCGATGGGGGCGAACTCTCCTCGACCGCGGCCAAAGACGTACTCACCGGTGTTCTCGCCGGTGAGGGCACGCCGCGCACCATCGCCGTGGCGCGCGATCTGCTCCAGGTCTCGGACGAGTCGACCATCACGGCGTTGGTGGCTGCTGTGCTCGCCGATCATCCCGGCGAGGTCGCCCGGGTGGCGGCGGGCGAGGACAAGCTCGTCGGGTTCCTCGTCGGCAAGGTGATGCGGAGCGGAGGCGGCAAGGCAGATCCCAAGATCGTTGACCGGCTGGTCCGCGAGCAGACGAGTCGGTGACCGCGCCCGGGGCGGTCGTGTTCGACTGCGACGGCGTGCTCGTCGACTCCGAACCTCACTCGGTCGTGTCCTGGCTCACGGTGCTCGGGCGGCTCGGCCACCCTGCAACCGCCGCCGACATCGAGCGCTGCATCGGTTTCGGATTCCTCCCCACCCGTCAGGCCTTGGCCCTGCTCGGCCCACTTCCCGAGCCGGAGGTGCTCGCGCCCGCGTTGCTCGCGTCTCTTGCCGACTCGTTCCGGAGCGGTCTGCATCGATTCCCCGACGCCGTCGATACGCTCGCCGCGAGCGAGCGTGCGGGGGTGCCGCTAGCAGTGGCGTCGGCGAGTGCCCGTTCGAGGCTGAATCTCACGCTGAATTCCGCTGGCCTTGCCCATCGCTTTTCGGCGTCAGTAGCGGGTGACGAAGTCTCGAACGGAAAGCCCGCACCCGACGTCTACCTCCGTGCCGCCCACCTGCTCGGTATCGACCCGGTGAGCTGCGTCGCCATCGAGGACTCCCCGATCGGCGCGCAATCGGCAGTGGCGGCTGGGATGAGGACGATCGGGATAGTTCGTCGCGCGCAGGACCGCGACGCGCTTACGGCAGCGGGTGCGGAAGTGGTCGAGGTGCTTACGGGGGATGTGCTCGGGGTTTGAGTTTCCCGGTTGTGGGAACAAGGCAACGAGCAATGGGCAATGAGCAATGGGCAATTACCGGACCTCGCGTCTCCTGCGTGTCAAGTACCCGGTTCGCATCGGGCGTTCCCGAGGGAGAGGAATGGAACTAGCCAGGACCAGGCCGCTACCGAGACCAACAGACCTCTGCCGCGTTATTGCCCATTGCCTATTGCCCATTGCTCCCCGAACCGATCACAGGTAGCACCTCCCTACCATCCCGCACGTGAACTACTTCATCACCGGGGCAACCGGATTCCTCGGTGGCTATGTCACGTCCGAGTTACTCGAAGGTGGACACGCGGTGACGGCGCTCGTGGCCGATCGTGATGAGGCCCGCGACATCGCCGAGTACGGCGTGCGCCCCCACATCGGGACACTCACCGACAAGGAAGCGCTCCGCCGCGGTGTGCGAAACGCCGACGGAGTGTTCCACGTTGCGGGTCATCGCCTCGAGTTCGGAGAGCGCAAGACCGCTGAGGCCGTGAACGTTGTCGGGACCCGCAATGTGCTCGAGCTGGTCAGGGAACACGCCATTCATCGCGTGGTCGTGACCTCGACCCTCGGGGTGTACTCCGATACGCACGGAGCCGTCGTTGACGAGAGCCACCATTTCACCGGCAAGCACATCACGACCTATGACCGGATCAAGGCGAAGGTCCACTACGAGGTCGCCCTCCCGATGATGGAGAAGGGTCTACCTGCCGTGCTCTTGATGCCGGGAGCGATCTACGGGCCGCGCGACACCAGCCTCATGGCCGACGTGCTCACCCGATATCTTGTCGGCCGGGCACGGTTCGTGTCGGCAGGCACTGCCTACTGCTGGGCACACGTCGAGGACGTCGCCCGGGCGCATCTCCAGGCGATGCAGTTCGGGCGAAATGGGGAGTCCTACATCGTCAGCGGCGAACCGCACACCGTTCGCGAGGTCCTCGTGCGAGCCGGACGCCTCGTCGGGCGTCGCCTCCCGCCGGTTCCGCTTCCCTCGTGGGCGGTGTGGCCGGCGGCTGCGGTGACCCGGGCCGTGAGCGCCATCGTGCCACAACTGCGTCCCACCGCCGATCGGTTGCGCGTGGCTACCGGGGTCACCTATCTCGGATCAGATGTCAAGGCCCGGGCTGAGTTGGGGTTCGCACCCCGTACCCTCGGCGAGGGTCTTCCCGCTGCTGTCGAGTGGCTGCTGCGTGACCGGTTCGAATCGGTCGACTAGAAAGAGTCCTCATGTCTGTGCCTTCCCGCGACAACCTGACCCGCGAAGAGGCGGCTCGCCGCTACCAGCAGGTGTCCGGCGTGTCCTATCACCTCGAACTCGATCTCGAGGAGGGCGCCAAGGTCTATCACGGCGACGTCACCATCGAGTTCCACCACAGCGGAGGCGACACCTTCCTCGAATGGTTGGGTGGGCAGATCGACGAGTTCGAGGTGAACGGAACCAAGGTCGACCCGCAGTGGGACGGATTCCGCATCACCCTTCCCGGTGCGATCCTGGAACGCGAGAACCGGATCCACATCGCCTACCAGCGTGCCTATGACAAGACCGGCGAGGGCTTTCATCACTTCACCGACAACGAGGACGGGCGCGAGTACCTGTACACCCAGTTCGAGCCGTACTCCGCGCACCGGCTGTTCCCCTGCTTCGACCAGCCGGACCTCAAAGCCGAATATGAGGTGACGGTCATCGCCCCGGAAGCCTGGGTCGTCACCGGGCCGTCGCGGGAGATGGATCGGGAGACGACGGGCGACGGCCGAGTCCGTCGCGTGTTTGCTCGGACCGTCCCGTTCAGCACGTACCTGATGTCGATCGTGGCCGGGCCATACGCCGAGTTCCGCTCATCGCATCGTGATCTTCCCCTCGGGCTCTATTGCCGCGCTTCCTTACGGCCTCACCTGGAGAAGGATGCCGACTCGTTGTTCGAGTTGTGCGGACGTATCATCGATGAGTTCGCCGGACTGTTTGGCGAGCCGTATCCATTCGACAAGTCCGACCACGTCTTCGTCCCCGAGTTCAACTGGGGCGGTATGGAGAACGTGGCAAATATCACATACACGGACTCGGTGGTGTTCCGTGAACCGGCGACGGCGGATCAAGTCCGTCGGCGCGCCGAGTACTTCGCCCACGAGCTCGCCCACATGTGGTTCGGCGACCTCGTCACGATGAAATGGTGGGAGGACGTATGGCTCAACGAGTCATTTGCGTCCTACGTCGCCTATCTGGCGCTCGATTCGATCGGCGACGACGACATCTGGCAGGACTTCAACTTCCGCATGAAGTTGTGGGCGTACCGCGAGGATCAGAGACCGACAACGCACCGCATCGCCGACAGCGTCGGCTCGACCGACGAGACGTTCCTGAACTTCGACGGGATCACGTACGGCAAGGGCGCATCGGCGCTCAAGCAACTGGTGCGGGCGATCGGACTCGATGCATTCCGTGATGGGCTGCGCACCTACTTCCGGCGGCACCGTTTCGGGAACGCAACGCTCGTCGACTTTCTCGCGGCACTCCAGGAGGGGAGCGGCGTCGACCTCGTCGGCTGGGCGGCGCGGTGGCTGAAGACGCCATCGCTCAACACGATTTCCGTGCGGCTCAGCTCGACCGGCGACACCATCACCAAACTCGAACTCCACCAATCGGCTTCCGAGGAGCATCCGTATCTGCGGCCGCACCATCTCGATCTCGCTCTCATCTCCTCAACCGGAACCGTGCGATCCGTTCCTGCGGTGATCGAGGACGTGTCCGCATCGGTGCCAGCAGCCGAGGGTGGAGCGGTCCCCGCGTTCGTGTACCCCAACCTCGGAGATCACGGATACGCCAAGTTCACCCTCGACGAGGCATCCGTCGCCTACGCCGCAGAACACCTCGGTTCGCTCGGTGATGGACTTCTTCGCCAGCAGGTGTGGGCCTCGCTCTACGAGATGGTGCGTGATGGGGCGCTGACCTCTCTGCGCTACCTCGAACTCGTCGATCGGCATCTCCCTGCCGAAACGTCGCTGCCGGTGGTGGACATGGTGACGGCGACGGTGGCCGGGGTGATCGGACGTTTCGTGCCGGAGGAGCGACTCAACGCTTCTGCCTCCGCCTTCGTGGCCACTGCCACTCGGGCGATCGCCGCGGCGCCGCCAGGAGATGCCGGCGTGTTGTGGGCCCGGGCATTGATCGCGGTGGCCATCACCCCGGAGGACGCCACCGCGGCAGCACAACTCGTCGATCGACCACCGGCTGGTCTCGCCGTCGATCAGGACATGCGCTGGTCGGTAGCGGTGCGGTGGGCTTCACTCGGGATGGAGGGGAGCGATGCTCGGCTCGCTGCCGAGCGTGAGCGTGATCCTTCCGACCGCGGCGAGCGCATGATGGTCACGGCCCATGCCGCCAAGCCGGATCCCGCCATCAAGCAAGAGGTGTGGGCTCGTGCCCATGGCGATGGTTATGAGTCTCTCTTCGTGATGCGCGCCGCTGGGAACGGTTTCTGGTGGCGCAGTCAGCGCGCGCTGGTCGACCCGTTCGTCACACCGTTCTTTGCAGGGCTCGCAGACATGTTCACGAAATTGGAGGTGGAGGCAGCGCGCGCCTACTTCCGCGTATTTTTCCCCCGCCACCGCATCGACGACGACCTGCGGAGTCGTATTGCTGGTGTTCTCGAGGGGGACATCGGCCCGGTGCTGCGGCGGATGCTCGTCGAAGAGGACGACGAGTTGCGTCGCGCCATTGTGGTCCGCGCGGTTGCCGCCGCGGCAGCTCTTTAGGGGGTCAGCGCGCAGACGTCTTCAAGCTTTTGAAGCCCGAGCGCCGCTATTGCCTCGAGTGGGGGAAGGCTGAGAGCGATAGCCGTGCGCGCCGCGATGAAGTCGCGATCGGGAATCGGGAAGCGGTCGGTGGTGAATCCCGTCATGTATGAGGTTTCGGTTCCAGCGAACTCGGGTGCGTCGGGCATGTAACGGACCGACACCACCTCGGCCGGATTGAACTTCTCCAGCAGTTCGAGAAAGTCCGGAATCGCCGAGACCGGAATGTCGGTGAATACGTTCTCCTCGATCACCGGAACCAGTGTCGGGAACTCGCGCAGCACCGTGACCGGGTCGGTCTGTGCCGCGATCGCCTGGAGCACGCAACGCTGGCGGCTCATCCGATCGAAGTCGTTGCCCTGGGCCCGGGAGCGGGCGTAACCCAGAGCGGTGCGTCCGTCCATGTGTTGCAATCCGGGTTCGATCTCGAGCACCGCGGGTTCCTCGCCGGGGGCGAACATGTACTCGGCGTTGAACACGCGCTCGGTCACCTGGATGTCGACACCTCCGATGGCGTCGACGATCGTGATGAACCCGACCATGTCCACCATCGCGTAGTAGTGGATGTCGATACCGAGCAGATACCCGAATGTCTCTTTCATGGCGTTGGCGCCAGAGTTCGGGGTACCCCACAGATCCGGGCGAGCGAGGGCATCGGCGTACATCAAGAAAAGCGTCTGCGGATAGCAGCCGGGGCAGGTGTCGCCCCACCAGTCCGTCGCCGGATGATCTGGCGGGAGGGGGATCTGCTTGAGATTGCGCGGGATCGAAAACATCGCGGTCCACCCGGTGACCGGGTCGATGCTCACGATGACCATCGTGTCGGTGCGAATGCTGTCGCGGCCGACTCCGGAGTCCGCACCCATGAGCAGGACGTTGACCCGACCCTCATCGGGAAACGAGGTGGAGTGGGTGGTGGTCGTCGTATCTCCGATTGCGGTGGTAGAGGACCCGTCGCTGGAAGTAGTGGTGGTGACCTGCCCCGGATCGGCGTTGAAGTCGTGGGTCAAGAGGTCGTAGAGGAGAAGGTTGCGGTGGCCCACCCAACCGTGGGGAAGCGCCGTGAGAAACAACAGAAAGGCGAGTCCGATGACGACTGCACCCGTCGAGGCGCTGCTGCCGCGAAAGGTGCGGCCGCTCGCCATCAGGAACGCATCGACCACTGCGACGGCGCGAAACACGAGCAGGGCGGCATTTGCCACGAGCAGCAACACCAAGAGGTCAGGATTCTCGAAGAACGGTCGCGACAGGGTGAGGGCGAGTCCGATCCCGCTGACATAGAAGATCATCACGTAGAGGAAGATCGCGGGGAGTACGAGGGCGACCGTGATCAATAGGTAGAGCTTGGCGCGGCGCCGGTTGCCGGCGTACCACTGACCGGCACCGGGAACGATTGCCGAAAGCACGGCCGCGACGAAAGGATTGGTCCGGCGCGCTGGAGGCATAGGGTCGGCATGTTACGGCCAGGCACCAGGTACCAGGTACCAGTAGGCATCAGGCATCAGGCATCAGTAGGCACCAGGCTCCAGGCTCCAGGCATCAGGCATCAGGCATCAGCCAGAAAGTACGGACGGGTCACACTGGTGACCGGAGAGCGGAGACCGGAGACCGGAGACCGGAGACCGGAGACCGG
>JBBTKD010000130.1:0-4735 GCA_038059105.1 Actinomycetota bacterium
GCGGGAACCACCGCCGGACATGCCTCTACACTCGCCGTGAGACGAGCGAGAGGGACCCACCGTGTTCAAACAGATCGGCGCCGGCGAAATCATCCTCGTCCTGGCCGTCCTGCTGCTCCTCTTCGGAGCGAAGAAGCTGCCCGAACTTGCCCGATCGCTCGGCAAGTCGGCGCGCGAGCTGCGCAAGGGAATGCGCGAAAGCGACGACGCTCCCGGCGCTGCCGAGAACGGTGAACACCCCAATGGCGAGGCCTCGCCACGCCCACCCGTCTGACGGCGGCGATACCGCAGCTCAGCCGCCGACCCGGGTCATCTCTCGGAGTTCACGCTTGAGGTCCTCGACTTCGTCCCGGAGCCGGGCGGCGTACTCGAACCGCAGTTCAGACGCAGCCTCGCGCATCTCCTCTTCGAGACTCCGGATCAGGCGAGTGAGGTCGTCGACCGGCAGTTCCATCGGCGCCCGCGGCTGGATCTCACGCCTGCGGCGTTCCAACGCTGGAGCGTCCCTGGTCTGGAGCAACTCGAGGATGTCCGAGACCTTCTTGCGGATCGTCTGCGGATCGATCCCGTGCTCGGTGTTGTAGGTGACCTGGGCCACACGGCGCCGGTTGGTCTCGCTGATCGCCTTCCGCATCGACTCCGTGACCGTGTCGGCGTACATCACCACGCGCCCGTCGACGTTGCGGGCGGCGCGCCCGATCGTCTGGGTCAGCGAGGTCTGGGAGCGAAGGAACCCCTCCTTGTCGGCGTCGAGGATCGCCACGAGCCCCACCTCCGGGAGGTCGAGTCCCTCGCGGAGCAAGTTGATGCCGATGAGCACATCGAACTCGCCAAGCCGCAGGTCGCGCAGAATCTGCACTCGTTCGAGCGTGTCGATGTCGGAATGCAAGTAACGCGCCCGGACGCCGACCTCCAGGAGGTAGTCCGTGAGATCCTCGGCCATCTTCTTGGTGAGCGTCGTGACCAGAACCCGCTGATCGCTCTCGGCGCAGGTACGGATGTCCTCGAGGAGGTCGTCGATCTGGCCGCGGGTCGGGCGGATCACGACCTCGGGATCCACCAAGCCTGTCGGTCTGATGATCTGTTCGACCACCTGCGACGAGTGTTCGATCTCCCACGCGCCCGGCGTCGCCGACATGAACACGGCGTGCTTCGTGCGGTCCATCCACTCGTCGAACCGAAGTGGTCTGTTGTCGAGGGCCGAAGGCAGTCGGAACCCGTGCTCGACGAGCACTTCCTTCCGGCTGCGGTCACCCTCGCTCTGGCCGTGCAGCTGAGGAATCGTGACGTGAGACTCGTCCACGACAACGAGGTAGTCATCAGGGAAGTAGTCGAGCAACGTGTATGGCGCCTCCCCCGGCTGGCGCCCGTCCATATGACGCGAGTAGTTCTCGATTCCGTTGCAGTAGCCGAGCTCACGCATCATCTCGAGGTCGTGGAACGTGCGCATCCGCAACCGCTGCGCTTCGAGCAGCTTGCCACGCTCCTCGAACCATCTGAGGCGGTCGGCCAGCTCCGCCTCGATCGCGATGATCGCTTCCTGTCGCCGTTCCTCGGTGGCGACATAGTGGCTGGCCGGATACACCCAGAGCTCGGGAAGCTCGGACAGCACTTCTCCCGTGACCGGGTTCATCTCGGTGATCCGCTCGACGTGGTCTCCGAAGTACTCGACACGGAACACGGTCTCTTCGTACGCCGGCATCACCTCGAGGGTGTCGCCGCGCACCCGGAACCGGCCACGGATCATGTTGACCTCGTTGCGCTGGTACTGGATCTCGACGAGACGGCGGACAGCGTCCTCAAGGGGGTATTCGACACCCCGTACCAATCGCAGGAGCTGCCCTTCATACTGCTCGGGCGAGCCGAGCCCATAGATGGCCGAAACGGAAGCAACGATCACGACGTCGCGACGGGTCAGCAACGCAGCGGTTGCACTGTGGCGCAGCCGTTCGATCTCGTCGTTGACGGACGAGTCCTTTTCGATATAGGTGTCGCTTTGTGGGAGGTATGCCTCCGGCTGGTAGTAGTCGTAGTACGACACGAAGTACTCGACACGGTTCTCCGGGAAGAACTGCCTGAACTCATTGGCCAGCTGAGCGCCGAGCGCCTTGTTCGGCGCGAGGACCAGCGTGGGTCTCTGCACCTGTTCGATGAGCCATGCGATCGTCGCCGATTTCCCAGAACCGGTGATTCCGAGCAGCGTCTGAAAGCGGTTCCCGGCGTCCACCCCGGCGGCGAGCTTGGCAATCGCCTGCGGCTGGTCGCCAGCCGGTGAGAAGTCGGAGACGACGCGAAAGGGGATCACCGGGGCACGATACCCAAGCTCCCGGGCACAAATCACACGGAAGTGATCTTGTCCCAGATGCGTCGGCATTGCAGCGCGAGAGCGTCGTCGTCGCCACTGTTGTCCACCACCCACCGTGCTGCTGCCAACCATTCGCCGCGGGATGGCTGACGATCCATCACCATCCGGACGTAGGCGGCGGTCGTCCCGGAACCCCTGGCGACGGCGCGTTCGATCCGGGTTGCCTCGGGTGCGTCCACCACGATCCATGGCCATTCACGCCCGGCCAGGTCGTGCAACACCGGCACCTCGACGAGCACGGTCTCTCCCGCGGAGGCATCGACTGCCTCAAGGACGATCCGCCGAATCCCCGGGGCAGTGATCACTTCGAGTTCGAGCAACTGCGCAGGGTCGGCGAAGACGATGCGACCCAGTGCCTTGCGGTCGAGCACTCCTCCAGAGCCGACAGCTTCGGGCCATCGGTCATGAACCAGTGCTGTTTCGGCAGTTCCCGGAGCGAGCACGCGGCGCCCGGCGTCGTCGCCTGAGACCACGACCGCTCCGAGTGAAGCGAAGTGAGAGACCGCAGTCGACTTTCCGCTGCCGATTCCGCCGCCGATGTAGAACTGTCCCGGCACGGAGGTCAGGCTACCCGTGGCTGTCGTCGAGGCGGATCAGGCCGGCAAGGACGTGGAAGGCACGGGCGACACGGGACCGGGGACTGAGCGCCACGACCGGAATACCCTCATTCACCGACTGCGGCACCAACCGGTCGGACGGGATCGATCCTGCAACCCGCAGCCCGAGGCTTCGCTCGAGTTCGACCAGATCGAGCCTTGCCTTGGCATTGACTCGGTTGACCACCAGTTGGAGCCGTCCCATGGGGAATCCTGAGCCGCGGAGGGCGTCGAGGGCGATCTTGGCGTTCTTCACGGAGGGAAGATCCATGTCCACGACCACGAGAACGTCGTCGGCCTCCTCGAGCACCGTGATCAGATGATCGTCAAAGATCGGCGGTGTATCGATGATGACGACGTCGTGAAGGGCGCGCAGTCGTTCGAGGATCGCGACGATTGTCTTGGCGGGCACCTCGTCTTCGCCGGTGGGGAGAACCGGGGCGGGGAGCACACGCAACCCGCTCTCGTGGCGCAGCAGCATCGATTCCAGAAGTTCGTCGGAAAGGTCGTCGACCCTCCGCACCACGTCGAGAATCGTGCGCGACGGGTCGAGCTGGAGGAGAAGGGCAACGTCTCCAAATTGGAGATCCGTGTCCACGATGACGACCCTGTCCGGACCGCGCTGGAACGTCAGAGCCATCGCCAGGTTGGTGGCGGTGACGGTCTTCCCCGATCCGCCCTTGCCCGCCATGACGGCAACGACCCGACCACCGCGGGATGAGGTGCGACGCAATGGAGGAGGGCCGGTCTGCGAAAGCGGTGACGGGATTACGACGCCAGCTCGCAGCGGTGGCCTGGTCTCCGGATGGATGACGAGGAGATCCTCGATCTCACGCCGCGGCGGCGGTGACGAAGGCTGAGGTGGGTACGGAAAGATGTCAGCGGACTCGGGGCGTGGGAGTGGTTCCACACGTGCCACCGGGGGCAGCGCAACCACGGGTTCCGCACGGGCGATCGCGGGTGCCGGCGGCGGGGTCTCCACAATCGGCGACGGAGACGTCTGTTCGACCACCTGCTTGGGGGCCTCTCGCACCAGAGGGGGATCGAGCACTTCTCGGGCGCCGTTGCGAAGGGGCGATGCCGATTGCCAATCGGGATCCGGAGCGAAGAGCCGCTCATCGGCTGGCGCGGGCGGCGTCACGGCAGTGCGAGGCGGCTGCGCGGTGCGAGGACCGGACATCGTGGTGAACGCGGCACGGACGGCGGTTCCTGACACTGCCTCGTGCTCCTCAGACACGAATTCGACCGAGACGACGTGCGGTGCATCGATCGGCGCGACGGGCCTTGCCGCCTCGTGGTTCGGGTGAACGGCTCCTCCGCCACGGGCACTTGCAAGGATCTCGTCGATCTTACGAAGGGTGAGGGGGGTCTCGAACACCCCGGTGAAGCCGATCTTCATCCCCGCAGCCATCATGCGGTTGGTGATCAAGTTCGCCACCAGAACCAGCGGCAGGGTGGGGTCGGCGGCGCGGAGAGCCTGCGACGCCTCGATGCCACCCTCAGAGCCGAAGGAGGGTCCGAGCAACGCCACGTCGATCCGGCCCCCGGGAACGATCTGAGAGGCCTCGTCGATGGTGCGCGCGGTGACAACCCGCTGCTCGGAGAGAAGCATGCGGGCATCCTCCGCGAAGCCAGCATCGGCATCGACGACGAGCACAAGGTGCCGCTGGGATTCCATCCCCAAATCATCGGAGCCAGCACCCCAAACTTGAGGTCAGGCACCAGGCATCAGGCGTCAGGCACCAGCCAGAAAGAAGGATGGCAGATGGCAGAT
>JBBTKD010000130.1:4835-9123 GCA_038059105.1 Actinomycetota bacterium
CACCAGGCATCAGGCGTCAGGCACCAGCCAGAAAGAAGGATGGCAGATGGCAGATGGCAGATATCAGAGAGAATCAGAGAATCAGTACAGGCTGAAGCCTGGTGCCTGGAGCCTGGTGCCTATTTCCGGCCGATGCCGCGTTGCTTGAGTTCCTCGAGGATGGCTTCGAGCGAGGCGTCGGCGTTGAAGGTCGGCGCCGGCCCGGTGCTCTCCTCCTCCTCTTTCTCGAACTCTTGGGTGCGCTTGCGCTTCCCACGGTCGGAACCACCACGGTCGGGACTCCCCCGCTCGGCGCCACCACTTCCCGGTCCGCCACCGGCGGCCGGGGCACCGGGACGCTGTTCCTCCTCCTCCTGCCACTGACTCCGGCTCTCCCATTCCGGAAGCGCCTGCTTGATCGAGAGGCTGATCCGGCGGCGCTCGCCGTCGATCTCGGTGATCTTCACCTTGACCGGCTGTTCGACGGATAACTCGAGCTCGGGGCTCTCGACGTGGTGCATGGCGATCTCCGACACGTGCACGAGGCCCTCGACGCCATCGGCAACGGAGACGAAGGCTCCGAATGGAACGGTCTTGGTCACCTTGCCGTCGACGATGTCACCAACGCCGTGGCCGCCGCTGAACGACTCCCAGGGGTCTTCGCGGGTCTGGCGAATGGAGAGGGAGATCCGCTCGCGATCGAGATCGACCTCGAGGACTTTCACCTTCACCTTGTCGCCGACGGATACCACCTCGGAGGGATGGCTGACGTGCTGCCACGACAACTCGGACACGTGCACGAGGCCATCCATGCCGCCGAGGTCGACGAATGCACCGAAGTTCACGACTGACGAGACGACGCCGTCGCGAATCTCGCCGGCCTTCAACTCGTCCAGGAACGCCTGGCGCTGCTCCTGCTGTTCCTCTTCGAGGTAGGCACGGCGCGAGAGCACGACATTGTTGCGGTTCTTGTCGAGTTCGATCACCTTGGCGATGAGGGTCTCACCGATGTACGGATGAAGGTCGCGCACCCGGCGCAGCTCGACGAGAGAAGCGGGAAGAAACCCGCGGAGTCCGATGTCGACGATGAGGCCACCCTTGACGACCTCGATGACCTGACCGGTGACTGTGCCACCCTCGTTCATCACGGTCTCGATGCGGCCCCAGGCGCGTTCGTACTGAGCGCGCTTCTTGGAGAGGATCAGCCGACCCTCAGAGTCCTCCATGGTGAGAACGAGGGCTTCGATCTGCTCGCCCACCTTGACGATGTCGGCGGGGTTGACCGTGTTGCGAATCGAGAGTTCCTTGGCGGGAATGACCCCCTCGGACTTGAACCCGATGTCGACGAGAACCTCGTCCGGGTCTACCCGCACGACGGTCCCGATGATCAGGGAACCCTCGCGGAACTCGACCACGGTGCGCTCGACGGCGGCTGCGAAGTCTTCGGCGGTCAGGTCGTTGGCAATCTCTCCAAGACCCCTCATGGCGGCGGCCTGGTCGGCCACCTGCAGGCGGTCGTTCGTCGGTGCGTCGCCTGCCGGCGCTACGACGGCCGCTGCATCCGCAGCGGGCGCGGTCACTGTCTCGTTGGTCATGGGTTTGGGTTCACCTCGAACGGAGTACTCCCCGGGCGCCAATGGCTCGGAGGCAGGTCCGAGCGTACCACAGTGAATACCGGCGTGAACAGGCCGGGGTCAATGACGAGCATCTGCAAGGTTCGAACCGACTCCCACCTCGGCTACCAGCGGCACACGCAACTCGACCACTCGTTCCATCACCTCTCGGATCGTGGTGCTGACCTCGGGCTGGATCTCGGTCGGAGTCTCGATCACGAGTTCGTCGTGTACCTGGAGCAGCATCGCCGCCCCTGTCCCCTCGAGCCTCTCATCGAGCACGATCATCGCCTGCTTGATGATGTCGGCGGCAGACCCCTGGATCGGTGCGTTGAGCGCCATGCGCTCGCCAGCCTGGCGTTCGCGGAAGTTCCCCGACACCAACTCCGGGAGGTATCGCCTGCGACCGAGGATCGTCTCGGTGTATCCGGTGTTGCGTGCCTCGACGACGATCGACTCCATGAACGCCCTGACGCCAGGGAACTGGGAGAAGTACGCCTCCATCTGCTGGCGTGCTTCCTCCTGGGAGATCTCGAGTCGTTGGGCGAGTCCGTACGCCTCCATCCCGTAGAGGAGACCGAAGTTGATCACCTTGGCACGCCGCCGCATCTCCGGGGTCACCTCTGAGCCTGCCACCCCGAAGACACGCGATGCAGTTGCCGTGTGCACATCGGCTCCACTCCGGAATGCCTCGACGAGGGCGACATCCCCGCAGAGGTGAGCAAGGATCCGAAGCTCGATCTGGCTGTAATCGGCGACGACGAACAGATGACCCTGCGCGGCGACGAATGCCCTGCGAATCGTTCTGCCCTCTTCGGATCGCACGGGAATGTTCTGCATGTTCGGTTGCTCCGATGAGATGCGGCCCGTGGATGCGCCCGTCTGGTTGAACACGCAGTGGATACGTCCGTCGGCGTCGATCAGCGGCAGGAGGCCGTCGACGTACGTCGAGCGCAGTTTCTCGAGTTCGCGATAGCGAAGAAGATGGTCCACCACCGGATGGTCGTCGGCGAGTCTCTGCAGCACCGACGCGTCGGTCGACGCCAGTCCCTTGGGGGTCTTCTTCAGCACGGGAAGTCCGAGGCGTTCGAAGAGCACCTCGCGAAGCTGGAGTGTCGAATTGATATTGAAGGGTTCGCCGGCGGCCTGATACACCTGCTTCTCCAGCGTCGCGAGGCGATCCCGCAGGCTCTCCCCCAGTTCCTCCAGATAGCCGCGATCCACTCCGATCCCGGCGTCTTCCATCTTGGCGAGCACCCGCACGAGCGGCAGTTCCACCTCGTCGAACAGCTGACGACCGCCGCGCGCATCGAGTTGCTCCCCGAGAGGTGTCACCAGACGGGCGATCGCGGTGGCGCGTCGCGCCGCCGACTCCAGGTCCGGTCCGGGCGAATCGAAAGAAAGCATGCCCTGGGAGCCCGCCGCTGAGCGTGCGCCGTCTGGCGAGATCTCGATACCGAGCACGCGCCCCGCGAGATCGGCGAGCGTCTGGTTGCCCGCCCCCGGATTGATCACGAACGCAGCGAGTTGGGTGTCGAATGCGAGTCCGCGCAGGTCGAGTCCCGCCTCGAACAGCGCACGCACCAGAGGCTTGGCGTCGTGGAACGCCTTCGGTATCGCCGGGTCTCCAAGAGTCTCCGCGAGTGGTCCGAGACGGTCGAAGGAGACAAACGTCGCACCGGCTGCGGTCGCCACCATGATCCCAATGAGGTCGTCGCCCTCCCACACCGGGTCGAGGGCGACGAGTCCGCTTCCGACGGCTGCGAGCGCATCGGCACCAGAGCCGGCGATCACGTTGACGGAGATGACCTCGTCTTCCGCGGCGGCGGCTCCACCGACCTCCTGGAGTCGTTGCCAGAGCGATCGAAAGGCGAGCTCGTCGAAGACCCGCCGTACCTCCTGGGGGTCCCAGGGCCTCAGCCGCATCTGCTCCGGGTCGGTGTCGACGGCCACGTCCTCGACGAGCCGCGACAGATCACGATTGAGAAATACCTGCTCGCGTGATGCGGTCAGGCTCTCCCTCAGCTTGGGCGTCTGTTCTTCCAGGTGGTCGTAGATACCCTCGAGGCTCCCGTACCCGGCGACGAGGCGCGATGCGGTCTTCTCCCCCACCCCGGGAACTCCGGGCAGGTTGTCGGATGAGTCGCCACGCAACGCGGCGTAGTCGGAATACTGCTCGGGAGTCACGCCGTACCTCTCGAAGACATACGCCCCATCGGCCACGACGGTGTCACTGATCCCCCGCAGCGTGTAGTAGACCTTGATGCGACCGCCGACGAGCTGGAATGCGTCGCGGTCTCCCGTCACGACGAGCACATCCCAACCTGCCGCGGCCGCAGCGCGTGCCAGCGTTGCGATGATGTCGTCCGCTTCCCACCCGGGTGCGATGAACTGAGCGAGTTGCAGGACGTCGGCTACCTCGTGGATGAGCGGAAGCTGGCTGCGGAAGAGATCCGGCGCCGCCTCGCGCTGCGCCTTGTACTCGACGTACCGCTCCGCCCGGAAGGTCTTCTTCGGGCTGTCCCAGGCGACGGCCATCGCATCGGGATGCTCGTCACCGAGCAACTTGATGATCATCGACGTAAAGCCGTAGACGGCGTTCGTCACCTGACCCGTCGGAGTTGCCAGGTCACTCGGCAGGGCATAGAAGGCGCGATAGGCCAGGGAGTGCCCATCGATCAGGGCGAGAGTCGGCA
>JBBTKD010000131.1:0-1847 GCA_038059105.1 Actinomycetota bacterium
CTCGGCACGACCGGCGAGATCCCGTTCGACGTCGCGGCCTACCTCGAGGTGCCGGAGCAGAACCGTCCGGACTTCGACGCGGAGAATCCGGGTCCGGTCATTTTCCGTGACGACGAAGAGATCGACATCCCCACCACCCCATCCACACTTCCCGATGGGGGCGACGCCGGATCATCCCCGGTGATTCCCGGTTGGATGCTTTCGGTCGGAGTCATCGTGCTCGCCGTGTTCGGACTCGTGCCGGCGGTGAAGTGGCTGCGTCGATCCCGGAGAATGCGCCGACTCGCCGCCGGTGACATCTCCGCCGCATGGAAGGAAATCGTCGATCGCCTGACCGACCTCGGCGAGCCGCCGCATCCGGCGACGACGCCGACCGAGGTCGCAGCCGAAGTCGACACTGCGATGAGACCGCTCGCCGACGTGTATTCCGAGGCGACCTACGGACCGGGTCCGATCGTCGCCAATCGGCTGGCGCTCGCAACCCGTTCGCTCGAGGACACCGAAGCGGGCCTGGCGGAGCGCTACTCGGCGGGACACCGCCTGCTGTCTCGCTATCGCCTGGCATCTCTCACCCCAGCCTGGTGGCGGAAGTGGCGCAGGCGGAGGAAGCGGTAGCGGAGGAAGCCTCCAGCCACCAGCTACCAGCAAGAGAAGACTCGGACGATGGACGATGGACCGCTGCCAGCCTCTGGCTGGCAGCGCTATCTTCCGGCGGCTTCGGACTGGACGTCGTCTTCGACCCTGCGCAGCATCTCCAGGAACTGCTGACGATCGAGCTCGAAGCGGGTGACGTCCTCTTTGACCTTGCGTGTGATCTGGTCAATGGCGACGAAGAAGGCCAACTGGCCGTCGCGCAAGGCGTCGAGCAGCTCGGCCTCGTTCGACGCCACACGGAAAATGGTCTGCCCATCGGTCACGAGCTTCACCTCTGCGAGGTGATTGTCCATGTCACCGGTGCGACGCAGGTAATCCCATGCTCTGCGAACCCGTTGCACGGACATTCCATTGTCGAGAAGTGATCTGACGACGCGCAACGCGACGAGATCGCGGAATGAATAGAGGCGGCGACGACCTGGGCGCCCTCCTGTCTGCTGCAGTGAGGGCTCGATGAGACTGACGCGATCCCAGTATCGCAGTTGGTGTGCCGTGCACCCGGTCAGGCGGCATGCCTGCTGAGCGGTGAACCCTTCCAAACCTGGCCTCTCTCCCTCGTTGGATCCGCGGCCGCAGCGGTGGCGGCGGATCTTGTCTTCCCCAATTGACGACTCTAGTCGTTGCGAAACCGTCGCCGCAGTCTGCCCACAAGTGACTCCGGTGACGCGGTCGCAACTCCGGCGCGATGTCGCAGGATCGCGACGATCCACATCACCGCTGCGACCATCGCCGCAAATCCGCCGAGCGCGACGAGCGTCTGCGACATGAAAAACCCCAGCATCAACACGACCCCGGTTACGAACACGAGCACCGCCCAACGCAGGTTGCGGCTCGAGGAGGTCGCAAGACGCGCGCCGCGTACCGATTCGGCGAGACGTGGATCGTCCTGATAGAACTGCCGCTCGATCTCCTCGAGGATCCGCTGTTCTCTGTCATCGAGTGGCATGCGGTCGCTCCACGGGTCGGGAGGTGAGTATACCGACAACCCCTACTCGGGCTCCGGGGAGTGCCGGGGTTCCTCGGCGGTGTCGACCAGCCGAGCGCGCTCGACCGCCTCGTGACCAAAGCGGTCGCGAACGCCCGCGACGGCGCGTTCGATGTCGTCCCACGACCGTGCTGCAAAGTCGAGTTGCCGCGGAGCGGTGGCGGCGACGAGCCCACCGACCCCGAGACCGAGCAGACGCACCGGCCGC
>JBBTKD010000132.1:0-4784 GCA_038059105.1 Actinomycetota bacterium
ATTGGCAATTGGCAAGACGCGACAGACCTCTCGGACGCGTCTGACGAATTGAGTGCTGCGGGAGGTGGTCGCAAGGCCGTCGACTCTTTCCTGCTGGTAGCTGGAGGCTGGTAGCTGGTGGCTGCTTGAATCGCCCCACCGATGAAGCTGCGACTCCGCCGTCCTCGTGATCTCGCCGTAGCGCTCCGCGATCTGGCGCGTCGACGGCCGACTGAGGCTGCTGACTACCTCGACGCCCATGAGGCGGAGTGGACCGAACTGGCGGGCTCCGATCCGCAGCACGCCGCCGACATCCTCGAGGCGATCGACGAGGAGAGCGCAGCGGAGTTGATGTCCGACCTCGAACCGGGCGATGCGGCCGACGTGCTGGAAGAGATGCACGAGCAGGTGGCTGCTGAGGTGCTCGAGGGGCTGAGCACCTTTGATGCGGCTGCGGCGGTCACCGAACTCCCACCGGAGGAGGCCGCCGACATCGTCGAGCACCTCGACGCCAGCGCCCGGAAGGCGATCTTCGGCGCGATGGAGGACGATCGTGTCGACGACATCCTCGACATCCTCCGGTTTGCTGCGGACTCGGCCGGCGGACTCATGATGCCCGAACCAGCCACTCTCTTGGTGGGCATGAGTGCCAGCGAGGCGATCGAAGCACTGCGCCGTCTGCACGAGGGCCTCGATCACATGAACTACGTATATGTCGTAGAGCACGATGGGAGACTCGCCGGTGTCGTGTCGTTCCGGGAGCTGGTGTTTGCCCTTCCCGCCACTCCGCTCGATGACGTGATGGTGAAGAACCCGGTCACGGTGCCACCGGACGCTGACCGCGAGTACGTCGCCGAGTTGATTCAGCGCTACGGGCTCCTCGCCCTCCCGGTAGTCGACGATCACGGTGTGCTGCTCGGCATCGTCGCCATCGACGACGTCATCGAGGCCGTGCAGCGCGAGGCGAGCGAGGACATCGCCGCGATGGTGGGCGCCGGTATCGAGGAGACGATCTATACCTCGTCTGGTCGATCGATCCGTCACCGGCTTCCGTGGCTGATCCTCAACCTTGGCACCGCCCTCCTCGTCACTTTCACGATCAGTCGATTTGAGCCGGTGATCGACCGCATGACGATCCTGGCTGCGTACATGCCGGTGGTGGCGTCGATGGGCGGCAACGCCGGCGCGCAGAGCCTCGCCGTCCTCATCCGGTCAATGGCGCTGGAGTCTCTCCCCTACGGCCAGGTGAGACGAGTGGTGATCCGGCAGCTGCTCACCGGTGCCTTCAACGGGCTCGCCATCGGAGTGATCTCCGGTTCGATCGCAGCGATGTTTACTGGAGACCCCAAGATCGGGTTGGTCGTTGGACTCGCCGCGCTGGCGAACCTCTTGGCCGCAAACCTCGCCGGGGCCGGAATCCCGATCGTCCTCGAACGTCTCGGCAAGGATCCCGCTCTCGGCGCGAACATCCTCATGACCACTGTTACGGATCTCGTGGGATTCGGCGGATTCTTGGCGATCGCGACGCTGCTGCTGTAGAAGAGGTTTCCCGTTACCCGTTGCCCCGTTCCCCGTCCCGCGTTGCCTGCTTGGTCGCGGCCGCCCGCCACCTGCCACCTGCCGCCTGCTACGTGCCACATGCCACCTGCTGTCGTGTGACCGGAACCGCCATCGGAGTCCCAGCGTCTCATCGACAACCGATGAAGGGACGGCCGTGAAGCACTCCCGCCTTCTCCCCGCGATGTTCGCCCTCGCCCTGCTGCTCGGTGCCTGCACCGGGGACGACGACTCCGCCAAGAACGATCAGCGTCTTGGCTTTGGCGACTCCGAAAGCGCCACCAGCACCGCCGCCGCCAGCACGACGACCGCCGCCTCCCGCGGCGACGACGACGGCGCCCCCAGCGAGCCCGCCACCGACGCCGCCGATCCCGACTTCGACACCGCCGGGGTATTCGTACGCCAGGGACTCCTGGTGGCGCGACGCAAGGGCGGGTAACAGTCGCTACCCGCTCCCCGCCACCCGCAAGACCGGCCCAGTCCGAGCGGGCAACGACCTCCCAGCCGAACGACGAAGACCGTCAGGAGATCCGAGGATCTCGGCGACGACCTTCTCCCAGGTGGCCACGGGAGAGTGTGCTGTGGTCAAGCCGCCAAACAGAGCACATCCGCCGTCAGGCGAGCGCCAATCCCGTCTCGATCGCCGCCAGGTTCTCGGCGGCGAAGGGACCTGCGCCCGCCGCGCGCAATGCCGCCGCCGATAGCACCCCGCGCCGGGTCATCGCCACGGTGAGGAGGACGAGGGAGAGCGATGCCCTCGGGACGCGCCCCGGGGCGGCGGCGGGATCGACCACCGAGACCTGGGCCGGCGAGGCGATCCCGGCGAACGCCGGCAGCGTCACCACGAGTCCGTCCGGGCTCATTCTCCCCAAAAGCGTCCGCACCTTGGCCAGCCCATCCTCCGATGCCACCACCGCGACGTCGGGCACTCCCCCGCCGACCGGCGCCCGGGGCGTCGGCGCCAGCATCACCTCGGAGACGCTGTGCCCGGTCTTTACCGTGACCGGGTAGTCGTCGCGCTGGGTGACCCACAACCCGCTGCGGATCGCCGCCTCGCCGATCAGACGCGCCGCGGAGCGCACCTTGGCGCCCGCCGAGCCGGCGACGAGCAGCGAGAGCGGCGCGACGAGCGGCGAGGAGTGCTCGACGGCGATCGGGGTCGGCCGGCTGCGGGGCGGGAGACCGGCCGCAGCGGCGCGGTAGGCGGTGCCGTAGTCCTCCACCGGGCGTTCGAACAGCACCCCGCGGCCGAATCCGAGTCGCTCGATCGTCGCCTCCAGGCTGCGACGCGTCGCCTTGTTGGCCGGAACGAAGTAGGCGGTGCACAGCTCCCAGATGTCGAGGAGGGCAAAACCCGGGTGCGCGATCGCCTCGGCGATTCGCTGCGCCAGATCGGTGTCAAAGGACGTCCCCCGGTGCACGTACCCGGCCCCGTTGACTCCCACGGTCCCGCAGATGTCGAGCGGGTGCTCCAGGTTGCCGCCGGGGGTAGTGGCCGTGATCGCCCCCTCGGGGGTGGTGGTGGAGTGCTGGCCCCCGGTCATCCCGAAGTTCAGGTTGTTGAACACGAGCACCGTGATCCCGACGTTGCGCCGGGCGGCATTGATGAGGTGGGCGCCCCCGATCCCGGTGCCGCCATCGCCCATGATCACGATCACGGTCAGTTCGGGACGGGCCAGCTTGATCCCGGTGGCGTAGGTGATGCTGCGGCCGTGCAGCCCGTGAAAGGCACTGGTGGAGAAGTACTGGTCGGAGAGCCCGGCGCATCCGATGTCGGAGACGATCACCACCCCCGAGGGGTCGAGTGCGAGACTGCGCAGCGCCTCGTCCAGGCTGTCGAGGATGCCGCCGTGGCCGCACCCGGGACAGAAGGGATATGGGGTGTCGTTGCGGTACGGCGCGGAGATGGTGACCGTCATGCCACCGCCGCCAAGATCTGCTCGGGAGAGATCAGTTCGCCGTCGATGCGTTCCACCCCGATCACGGTCCGCCCGCCGGCGATGCACTCGATCTCGCGCCGGTACAACCCGGGGTTGAGTTCGGGCACGATCACCCGCTGCACACCGCCCAGCGCGGCGCCGATGGCGGTCTCCGGCACCGGCCACAGCGTCTGCAACACCAGGCCCGAGAACCGCTCGCCTCTGCTGCGGGCGGTGGCCACCGCCGCCCGCACCGCACCCCCGGTGATGCCGTAGCCGAGCACGAGCGTGGTGGCGTCGTCCTCGAGGTCGGCATCGACCATCTCGATCTCGGCGCGGTGGGCTTCGATCTTCTCGATCAGGTGGCGATTGAGGGCATCGACGGTGGGGAGGTGCTTGGTAATGAACCCGGCCTCGTCGTGGGTGGAACCGGTGAAACGCACCGTCGTCCCCCGGCCGAATTCGTGGAGGGGCGTCACCACATCGACCGGATCGAATCGGTACGGCGGGCCACCCTCACCCGTGGCCCGAGACCGGACCGCCACCTGCGGGTAGGCGTCGAGATCGACGGTGGCAAGGGTGGTGGCGAGCTCCTTGTCGGTGAGCAGGAACACCGGACAGCGGAACCGCTCGGCGAGGTCGAAGGCCTTGGCGGTGAGGGCGTACGCCTCGGGCACGGTCGATGGGGAGAGGGCGATGATCGGGAACCCACCCGCGGTCCCCCAGCGCACGAACTGGACGTCGCCCTGAGAGACGGTGGTGGCGCCGCCGGTGGAGGGTCCCAACCGTTGCACGTCAACGATCACCAGCGGAACCTCGCCCATGATCGCCAGGCCGACGTTCTCGCTGTACAGGCTGATCCCGGGACCGCTGGTGGCCGTCATTGCCCTGGCCCCGGCCAGGGTGGCGCCGATGCACATCCCGATCGAGGCGATCTCGTCCTCCCCCTGGATGGCGACACCACCCACGCGGGGCAGCTCGCGCATCATCGCCATCAGGATCGCCGACGCCGGGGTGATCGGATATCCGGCGAAGAACGTGCACCCGGAGTCGAGGGCGGCGCGCACGATGGCGGTGTTGCCGTCGATGAACTCGCGCATGCGCCTCCTCCTCCTGCCGACACCAGTGTGCGCAGTGTCGCCGCGGCGCCGGTAGGGGCGAATGGCCGAGTCCGGTCCCCTCTACGGAGAGGAGGTGCGGGTATCCCGCACTCCTCTCGATTCATTTGGCCTTCTTCGCCGCGCGCTTCTCCTTGAGAGTGTGAGCAGCCGGCTTCTTGGCGGGTTTGGGCGCCCGGTCCTTGTTGGCCATGGGGGCTCCTTCCGACAG
>JBBTKD010000133.1:0-9199 GCA_038059105.1 Actinomycetota bacterium
TATCAAACGTCCCGAGGGTCCCGCACCCCGCTCCGATCCACAGAGGCCGAGTGGCCCTGGGTGCCCGGCCCGGCGTACTCGCCGGATTCGATCTCGGCATCGAGAGCGGCGAGATCGGCGAGGGAGGTAGCAGCCAAGCGGGCAGTGAGGGCCTGTTGGGCCTCGGACCAGGTGGTGTGCATGGGGCACACCTGGACCCAGTCGCATGGCCCCCCTCGGAGGATGCACTCGTCGACCGTGATCGAACCCTCGGCCAACTCCACCACATCGAGGACGGAGATCTCGGCGGCGGGTCGAGCAAGGCAATAGCCGCCGTCTGGTCCGGCGACTGCGGTGAGGAGGCCGCTGCGTGCCAGGGAGGCGAGGATCTGCGTGGCATATCGCTCGGGCAGGCCCATCTCGTCGGTGATCTGGCGGGCCTTTCGCCTCGCGCCGACCGGATGCCGGGCAATGGAGATCATCGCACGCACCGCATAGTCGCCGCGCCGTCCGAGCCTTACCTTCAACCTCGGCCTCCAGAACGTCCACGTTCTAACTTGACGTCAAGCCGGTTGCTAGACTATACCCCTGGGACAACGGAACACCGGAGGGCGAAATACAGCCCGCGACCACCGCAGTCCAGAGAAGCGCACCGCCCGGTGGCGGCGTGTCGGCACCCCTCCCCGAGCGGGGAACTGGCCGAGCCATCGTGGGCCAAGCCATCGCACGGCATGCGGTTTCGGCACTGGCCATTACCGCGGCATTGGCGGGCAGCGCTGAGGTCCTGATCGCACGGATCGGCGCCCCACTGGTCGGCTTTTGGGCACCCGCTGGCGTTCCCGGTCCCGGAATCCTCGAGGCTGCCGGGAGCGGCGCCACTGCGGCCACGGCGCTGCTGGTGGTGGTCGCCGCCGCGGGACTCCCGGTCAGCCGCGGACCTTGGACGCTGGCCGCGACCGCACTTCCCTTGGCCGCGGTCGTGCTTACCGTGGCGGCCACCATCGACCCGTCCCCCGGGCTTCTCACGGCCAGCCATCTCGTGGTCGCCGCCGCGGCCGTCGGCCTCGCCCGGGGAGCTGCGGTGTCCCTTCCCGCCGGGAGGACGGTTGGGACACTGGCGGCGCTGGGTGTGGCGGCGGGCCAGTTGGCCTTCGTGGCGACAGGTGATGCCGCCACCGGGCTGCACCGGGTGGCCGAGGCCGCCATCATCGCGCTTCCGATCGCCGCCGCATGGCGGCTCCGTGCCGAGATCGGACACCTCGGCCGGGTTGCCGCCTTCATCGCCGCCACCGGTGTGTCGGCGGCCCTCGTGGTTCGACACGGCGAACTGGCGATGCTCGCGACGTGGACGTTTGGTGCCACCCTGACCGTCCCACCGCTGGCTCTGATCGCCGCGGCTGCCGGCTGGGTTCTGCTGGCCATCGGGGCGTTGCGTCGGCCCGGGGTTCGACTCGTCGCCGCCGGAGTCACCCTCCCGTGGATCGCTGGCATCCAGCCGGCCGCGATTCATCACAACCTGACCGGCCTGCTCGGGGTGATGCTGCTGACCGGGCTCACCGCCGGGCACCGGGTAGTCGAGCAAGGGGCCCGGCCATGAGCGGGGTAAGCCGGAGGGAGTTCCTCAAGATGGGAGCGGTGGCCGCCATCGGCATCGCCGGTTACCCCCTGCTGAGAAACCTTCAGGCCGCCCAAGGCGTTGACAACCCGCTCCTCTTCTATCCCGATCGCTCGTGGGAACGGGTGTACCGCGATCAGTACGCCTACGACCGGAGCTTCACCTTTGTCTGTTCTCCGAACGACACCCATGCGTGCCGCATGCGAGCGTTCTCTCGCAACGGCGTGATCCAGCGCATCGAGCCGAACTACGACGCCGGCAACTACCGGGACCAACTGGGCAACTCCGCGTCCGTCAAATGGAACCCGCGCGGCTGCCCCAAGGGTCAGACGTTCCACCGCCGTGTCTACGGGCCTTACCGGCTGCGATTTCCCATGGTGCGGGCCGGGTGGAAGCGGTGGGCCGACGACGGCTTCCCGGTGCTCACCCCGGAGAACCGCGACCGGTACAAGTTCACCTCCCGCGGCACCGACACCTTTACCCGGGTCGCCTGGGACGACGTGTACGACTACCTCGCTCGAGGACTGATCGGCATCGCCGGCGCCTACTCGGGTGACGCCGCCGCCGCTCGACTGGCAGAGGAGGGCTATCAACCGGAAATGATCGCCGCCATGGAGGGAGCGGGTACCCGGACCATGAAGTTCCGGGGCGGGATGGGCCTCCTCGGGGTGCTGGGCAAGTACGGCATGTACCGCCTCGGCAACACGATGGCCCTTCTCGACACCCACGTGAGGGGTGTCGGACCGGAGGAGGCCAAGGGGGGCCGCAACTGGTCCAACTACACCTGGCACGGCGACCAGGCTCCAGGTCAGCCGTTCGTGCACGGCCTGCAGGCCTCGGAACCGGACTTCAACGATCTGTCCAACTCGATGCTGACCATCCAGGTGGGGAAGAACCTCGTCGAGAACAAGATGCCCGAGTCACACTTCTTCTCGAACATCATGGAGCGCGGGGGCAAGATCGTCACGATCGCTCCCGAGTACAGCCCGCCGGCGTCAAAGTCGGACTACTGGCTCCCGGTGCGGCCCGGCCTCTCCGACACCGCCATCTTCCTGGGCATCACCAAGATCCTGATGGATGAGGGGCTCTACGACGAGGACTTCGTGCTCAGGTTCACCGACTTCCCCCTCTTGATGCGAACCGACACCCTGGAACGCCTCAAGGCATCAGACGTCTTCCCCGGCTACGCACCGGGGTTGCAGCCAGACGGACCAAGCTTCAGGGATCAGAAGCTCACCCAGGAGCAGTACGAGGCGATTGGCGGCGACCGGGTGATCTTCGATGGGGTCACCGGCACGCTGCGCCCCATCACCAGGGACCACGTCGGCGGACGCATGGTCGCCGCCGGCCTCAACCCCACTCTCGAATACCGCGGTTCTGTGGAGCTGCGCGATGGCTCGACGGTCGCGGTCCTCACGCTCTGGGAGGCCTACCGGGATCACCTCGTCGACTACGACCTGAACACGGTTCATGAGATCACCGGAACTCCCATCGAATTGATCGAACGGCTCGCCCACGACATCGCCACGATCAAGCCGGTCGCCATCCACACCGGGGAGGGCGTCAACCACTGGTTCCACGCCACGCTCCACAATCGCGCCACCTACCTCCCGCTCATGCTCACCGGCAACATCGGCCTGCCGGGTGCCGGCAGCCACACCTGGGCCGGCAACTACAAGGCGGCGCTGTTCCAGTCGACCGAGTGGTCGGGGCCGGGGTTCAAGGGCTGGGTCGCCGAAGACCCCTTCACCCCCAACCTCGACGACACCGCCGACGGTAAGGACATTCGCGCCCACGCCTATACCAAGGACGAGGAACCCGCCTACTGGGATCACGGCGACCGGGCGCTGATCGTGGACACCCCCAAGTTCGGGCGCAAGGTCTTTACGGGCCATAGCCACATGCCCACGCCGACCAAGGTGATCTGGACCACGAACGTCAACCTGATCAACAACGCCAAGCACGCCTACCTGGTGATCAGAGACGTCAACCCGCACGTCGACATGATCGTCACCCAGGACATCGAGATGACGGCGTCCTGCGAGCTCTCCGACGTCGTCCTGCCCGCCAACTCCTGGGTCGAGTTCCAGACCCCGGAGGTGACGGCCTCGTGCTCCAACCCCTTCCTCCAGATCTGGGGCCGTGACGGCATCGATCCCCTGTTCGAGAGCGAGGACGACCTCAAGATCATCGCCTTGGTGGCGGAACGATTGGGTCGGATTCTCCGGGACGACCGATTCGCCGATTACTGGCGGTTCGCGCTCGATGACCGGGCCGAGGTGTATCTGCAACGGCTCCTCGACGCCTCGGCCACGACTCGCGGGTACCGCTTCGACGACATCATGAACGGCGTGTACGGGGAGCCCGGAGCCGCCCTGATGATGTTCCGCACCTACCCCCGGATCCCGTTCTGGGAGCAGGTCCACGACGACCTGCCCTTCTGGACCGACACCGGGCGCCTCAACTCCTATGTGGACATCCCCGAGGCCATCGAGTACGGCGAGAACTTCGTCGTTCATCGCGAGGGGCCCGAGGCGACCCCGTACCTGCCGAATGTGATCGTCAGCAGCAACCCGCTGATCCGGCCTGAGGACTACGGGATATCGCCCACCGAGATGGATCCCGAGATGCGCACCGTGCGCAACATCAAGATGCCGTGGTCCGAGGCGAAGGAGTCGAAGAACCCGTTGTGGGAGGAGGGATTCAATTTCTACTTCCTGACCCCGAAGTCGCGCCATACCGTCCACTCGGGGTGGGCGGTCACCGACTGGCACGTGATCTGGGGCAACAATTTCGGCGACCCGCATCGCCGCGACCGGCGCATGCCCCACGTCGGTGACCGCGAGGTGCACATCAATCCCGACGCCGCTCGCGATCTAGGTATCGCCGACGGCGACTACGTGTGGGTGGATGCCAACCCGATCGACCGGCCGTACCCGGGTTACGACCCGAACGACACCAGCGACCCGTTCCACAAGGTCGCCCGGCTGATGCTGCGGGCCAAGTACAACCCAGCCTATCCGTACAACGTCCTGATGGCTAAGCACGGATACTGGCTGGCCACCGAGAAGACCGTTCGGGCTCATGAGACCCGGCCCGACGGACGAGCGGTCTCGGAAGACACCGGATACCAGTCCAGCTATCGCTACGGGTCGCATCAGAGTGTCACCCGCGACTGGGCCATGCCGATGCACCAGACCGACACCCTGTTCCACAAGGCCAAGATCGGCTTTTCCTTCATGTTCGGCGGCGAGGCCGACAACCACGCCATCAACACGGTCCCCAAGGAGACCCTGGTTCGGGTGACCAAGGCAGAAGACGGGGGTCTGGACGGCCGGGGAGCGTGGCAGCCGGGGCAGACGGGCATGGCGCCGGGCGCCGAGGACGACCGGATGCGGCGCTACCTCGCAGGGGAGTTCCTCACATGAGCGACGATTTTGTGCCCGTCGAGCTGGTGGCCCGGTCGGGCAGGGTGAAGGCCTTCGAGCCGACCGATCCCATGGAGCCCGTGGCAGTGTCGCTGGCCACACCCGGGTTCGACGGCGTATCGGCCATGGGCCGCACCTTCGTCGAGGAGTTCGCCATGATGGGGTGGTCGCGGGATCGCATCGCCCGCATGTTTGCCACACCCCGTTACGCCGGAGCGCACGCGGTGTGGCGAACCCTCGGCTCCGAATCCGTGGAGGCACTCATCGATGAGGTGTTCCGCCCCCAGACCACCGGCGAGGAGACCTGAGTGGCAGACGTCTACAACTGGCAGCTGGGACGTCAGATGCCCTACCGCTTCGAGTCGGCTCCAGGCGACCGGCAGTTCGTCGCCATCTTCAACACCAACCGCTGCATCGCCTGCCAGACCTGCACGATGGCGTGCAAGTCCACCTGGACTTTCTCCGAGGGCCAAGAGCACATGTGGTGGAACAACGTCGAGACCAAGCCCTACGGTGGCTACCCGCACAACTGGGACATCAAGACTCTTGATCTCATCGAGCAGGCCAACCCGGGGGGACAGACCTGGATCGACGGCACCGGTCCCGAAAGCCCCTACGGCGTGTACCAGGGCGCCACCGTGTTCGAGGCCGCTGTGGGCACCGGGCAGCAGGCAGTGGGTTATCTACCCGACGACGATGAATGGTCGGCGCCGAACCGTCACGAGGATTCGCCTGCCGCCGATTCGCTCTCCTCTGGGGTGTCGCTGCCGGTACACCGCACGTGGTTCTTCTACCTGCAGCGGATCTGCAACCACTGCGCCTTTCCCGCCTGCCTCGCGGCCTGCCCGCGCAACGCCATCTACAAGCGTCCCGAGGATGGAATCGTCCTCATTGACCAGAAGCGGTGTCGGGGGTATCGCAAGTGCGTCGAGCAGTGCCCGTACAAGAAGTCCCTGTACCGCGCCAACACCCGCACCTCGGAGAAGTGCATCGGGTGCTATCCGCGCATCGAGGGGTCCGATCCCCTCACCAACGGATTGCCGATGGAAACCCGCTGTATGGCAGTGTGCCCGGGCCAGATCAGGCTGCAGGGGCTGGTCGCGGTCGAACAGAACGGCGTGTGGGTAGAGGATCCCACGAACCCCCTCTACTACCTGATCCGCGAGGAGGGCATGGCGCTTCCCCTCTACCCACAGTTCGGCACCCAACCCAACGTGTACTACATCCCGCCGCGCTGGGTGCCCCGGCCCTACCTGCGGCAGATGTTCGGGCCCGGTGTGGATCGGGCGATTGAGGCGTACGAGCGGCCCTCGCGGCGCGCCCAGGCCGTGCTCCAGCTCTTCCGAGTTTCGCAGACGATCATCTTCAGCTTCGAGGTCATCGATGGGGAAAAGGTGTCCGAGGTCAACGTCGGCGGCAGAACCCTGGAAGTGTTCAACGACACTGTGATCGGTTACGCCCGGGACGGCAGCGAGGTGGTTCGGGTCTCCGTGATCGAAGAGCAGTTCGAGAGGCCGGCCAAGTATCTGAACTCGATTTGAGGATGGATCTACGATCATGAAGAGAGCCACGGGCGAGGAACGGGCGCTGGCACGGGCGACTATGTACCGCCTGCTGTCGCTCTCCTTCTCATACCCGACACCCGACCTGTTCGACGCACTCGCACCGGCACTCCAGGTCGGCGAGGTGGGCGCCGACCTGCTCGGCGAGGGCACCGGCCGTGCTGCCACTCGAATGACGTCGAGGCTCGCCGAGACCGATCAAAACGGGCTCGAGCAGTCGTACATGCGCGTGTTCACGCTCAGCTACTCGGAGGACTGTCCTCCATACGAGACCGCGTTCAGCGCCAGCCACCTCTTCCAGCAGACCCGACACCAGGCGGACATCGCCGGGTTCTATCGGGCATTCGGGGTCCATCCCCGCGGCGACCGGCCCGACCATCTCTCGATGGAGCTGGAGTTCTGCTACCTCCTCGCCTTGCGCGAGTCGCGGGCTCGTGAGGCCGGTGACAAGGAGGCGGTGTCGTTCTGTCGGAACACCGAGCGGGTCTTCCTTCGGGAGCATCTCGCCCGTTGGGTACCATCGATCGCGGGGCGGATCTCCCTCGCAGCAAAGGGTGGCTTTCACGGCGCCGCCGCTTCCGCTCTGAGTGCGTTCATCGAGTGGGAGGAGGGCTTCCTTCGCCTGGGCAAGGTTGAGCGATACCGCGACGAGCCATGGCCCGTGGATCCGCTGGAGGAGTTCCAGTGCCCGCTCGACGAACCGGGTCCGGTGGAGGATCTCCTCCAGGTCGAGACGAGTCATGCGAGCGCGCATGGATAGGCTGCGTCGCCTCTCTCCGGGCGCCTGGGCTTTCGTTTTCGCCGCAGCCGTCGCCATCGTCGGTGGGGTGGTGTCACCGGTTCCGGTCAGGTCACAGGTACCCCGGCTCGACGCCACGCCGGCTCCAACGGCGATTCCGAATGACGATCCGTGGAGCGCGGTGTGGGAGGGCGCGCCGAGCCGCCAGGTCTTGCTGAGCGCCCAGCAGATAACCCCTCCGTTCGGCGGGGGCGGGGTGGCGTCGTTGACGGTGCGAGCACTACACGACAACGGTCGCGTCTTCATACTATTGGAGTGGTACGACGACGATGTGGACGATGCGGTCAACGGGAGCGGCCTGTTCGCCGACGCAGCGGCGCTGCAGTTCCCGGCGGTTGCCGGTGACGAACCTGCGTACACCATGGGGTCGGCCGACCACCCAGTGAGTATCTGGCAATGGAAGGCGGTCTGGCAGGCCGACATCGACCGCGGGTTTGCCACCGGGCTCAGCCGGTACCCCGACACTGCCGTCGACACGTATCCCAACAGGGACGACCCCCGTTACAACCCGGCTCGCTACGTCGGCAATCAGCTGGCGGACTCCGCGCATGTCTCCCCCGTCGAGAACCTCATCGCCGAAGGATTCGGTACGTTGACCTTCGCCGAGGTGCAAGACGTCTCGGGTGTTGGCTCGTGGCGGAGCGGGACGTGGCGGGCGCTGTTCATTCGGGACTTCGACTCGGCTGCGGCGACCGCAACATTCTCCGTGGGGGAGGACACCCTGGTCGCGTTTGCAGTATGGGACGGGGGGGCGGGCGATCGCAACGGCCAGAAATCCATAGCGCCGTTCATCGTTCTCGGTATCAGCAACGAGGCCGGTCCGGCAACCCCTCCCGCCGGACCGGGCGGCAACGGCAACTTGCAAGTGCTGTTGGCGATCACCGCCGTCCTGGTGTTGATGCTCATCGTGTCGGTGGGCGGCCTCGTCCGGGAGTGGGTCACCGGCGATTCCGGCGTCGAGGAGTGACTTCATCGTGGGCTCCAGAATGGGCATTGCCAAGGGGCGTGGACACGCCCAAGAATCTGGTGGTCCAGCCCGATCGGACACGTAGTGGGCCGTCGGGGCGCGGACTCGCCGACTGGTCAGCCGGCTTCGGGCAGGGTTTCCTCGGCAATACGCACCGCCTCCACGATTGCCGAGTCGGTAGCAACATTCCCGACCACTTTAGAGGCCGTGTAGCGGCCGACGACAAAGGCGGCCAGCGGGGCGTTCTTCCGCTCGGTTCCGTGGGCGACGATGCGGGCCAGGTCGAGAAGAGCCTCCTGGTGTTCGTCGGTCAGGCCCAAGGCACCCTCGGCGAGACCTGAATCGATTTCGAGGCGCCGCGCGAAAACCTGGAGCCAGTCGTTCATCGGGTTTCCCCGATCGCGTGGCCTCGGCCGGTCGGGGCGAGAGGATCCACTGACCCGGCGAGGCCATGGCGCGTTGCGTCCTCCTCCGAACGCTCCTCCTCATCGGGGGCGCCGCGGAGGCCCCTGCGTAGCTCCCGTGTCGACTTGCCGATCGAGCGAGCGAGATCAGGCAGTCTCCTGGCCCCGAACATCAGGAGCAGCACTACGAGGATGATCACGATCTCTCCGGTGCCGATCTGGCGGAACATGGGCGTGTCTCTCTTGTGGGTGGTGCCGGATCAGTTTATCGACGTCGATTTCACCGGCCCAGACAGGCACCTTCGGTTCCCGCGTCACAACGAGAAAGGTTCGAGTCCTACCGGGTCCACTGTGCCGTCGGCTCTTCGGCTGACGCCTCATCGCGATGTCGGCCGGGTCCCTGCCCGGCCGACCGTGGGCCTTCCAGTCGTCGCCCGGTTCGCGT
>JBBTKD010000134.1:0-1799 GCA_038059105.1 Actinomycetota bacterium
CTACAACAAGCGCACCTTCTGCTACCCCCACACTCCGACACGATTCCCCCGCCTCCGCGGCCGGGTGGTTCCGGAGAGCTAAAGCAGTCGGGTCGCTCGGAGTTTCGGCTTCGCGCAATCAGTGGTCGCCCGTCGCCCGTTCGCGCGACCAACACGCCTAACGGCTCAACGCCCTCAACTGAGCCGCGGACTCAGCACCGCCCTCGCCCCTCGCCCCTTCTTGCCAATCGCCAATTGCCGATTGCGAGAGGCCGCCCATGGCGGCCGACCAACTATCCTCCGCAAAGAATGTCTCGCGCTCGCACCTTCCTTGCCCTCTCCTGCCTGTTCTTCGCGCTCAGCGTCGCCCCGGCGTTTGCTCAGGAGCAGCCGGCACCCGGTGACGAACCGGCGGTGGTGGTCGACGACGGCGCTGCGGTCCCGACTGAAGACGCCTGGACCTTTCGCTTCCTCGTTCCGACCGTGCTTGCCCTCAGCGGACTCGCCATTGCCGCGACGGTGATCGGATACGGCGTGCGCATCCGGAGTCGCTACCGCGTCGTGCGGTGAGCTCCATCCACTGGCCGCTCGCCGCCCGCATCGCTGGGCGCATGGCGGGCACCCACCCGCTGGAAGGCACCTATCACTTTGCCGCTCTGGCGCGTCGCGCCCCTGAATTGGTCGAGCGCGCCGCCGCCCTCGCCTCCGCCGAGACCGGTCTTCCCTGGGAGGGCTCACCGACCGTGAAGGTCGTGACCCGCGTCGAGTGGGCCGAAGCCAACATCTCGGCGTTTGGTCGACTGCTCGCTCCTGCCGAGAAGAAACTCGCAGGGGGCAAGGGCGGCAAGATCGGATCGCGGGTACTCGCCGCCGAGGTGGGTGCGTTGGTGGGAGTCCTCTCCAAGCGCGTCCTCGGGCAGTACGAACTTGTCGTGCCGTCAGGTGACGATCCCAACGGCGACACGGTCATGTTCGCCGGGGCCAACGTGCTTCACATGGAGCGCCAGCACGAGTTTCGCCCCGAGGAGTTCCGCTTCTGGGTCGCCCTGCACGAATGCACCCACCGTCTTCAGTTCACCGGCGTCCCCTGGATGCGTGACTACTTCCTCTCGCTGGTTGCCGATCTCGTCGATGCGGCGGAACCGGAGCCGGGTCGGATGCAACGCCTCAAGGACGAGATGCGCGAGGCCTCGCGCGAGGGTCGGCCGATCATGGGGGAGTCCGGACTCATGGGCATGTTCGCCACACCGGATCAGCGACGCCTCATCGAACGCGTGCAGGCATTGATGGCCCTCCTCGAGGGTCACGGGCATGTGATCATGGATCGCATCGGAGCGCGGGAATTGGTCTCGCAGGACCGCATGTCGCGGGTGCTCAAACACCGTCGTCAGGATCCTCGGACCAAAGCCTTCTTCCGACTCACCGGTCTGGAGATGAAGATGAAGCAGTACGAGATGGGGGAGCGGTTCATCCTCGGTGTGGAGCGCCACGCCGGATTCTCCGCACTCGATGTCGTGTGGTCGGGACCTGATGCGCTTCCCACCCTCGACGAAATCTCCCATCCGCAACAGTGGCTGGCGCGAGTGGGGTGACCCCCGAAGACGTCCGCCGTCACGTGGGCGACCGGATTCCACCGGGATCGGTAGCCGTTGCCCTCAGCGGCGGTGCCGACAGCGCGCTGCTGGCGTGGGCAGTTTCCGACCGTCCCGCCGCGACCGCGATCACCATCGACCACGGTCTCCCCGGGTCAGCGGCACTGGTTGCCGCGGCCATCTCGATCGCCAAGCTTCTCGGAATGCCCCATCGCGTGGTTGTGGTGC
>JBBTKD010000134.1:1899-3229 GCA_038059105.1 Actinomycetota bacterium
GCGCTCCTCGATCTCCCCTTCGTCGACGACCCGCAGAACGACGACCTCTCGATCCGGCGCAACCGTCTGCGCACCGAGACGATCCCGGCGCTGGCGGCGACCTACAACCCCGGTCTCCACGAAGCCTTGCTGCGGACCGCTCGAGCGGCGTCCGCCGACGATGAGGCTCTCGAAGAGCGCGCCACCCGGGTGCCGCTGCACCGCGACGAGGAGGCGGTGCTGATTCCCGCTGCTGCCCTCACCTCCCTTCCGGCGGCGGTGGCGACGCGCGTCGTGCGCCGGGGCTTGCGCATGGTGAGTGGTCGCCACTCGGTCGACGGTGCATCGGTCGAAGCGGTGATCTCCGCCGCCTTCGGGGCGGGCGTTGCCACGATCCGGGGCGGTTACGACGTGAGACGCGAGGGGCCCTGGGTGGTGGTGGCCGGTTCGCCGCCACCACCGCCTTCGCAGGTGGTGTTGACCGCGCCGGGTTCGGCGCAGTTCGGTCCGTGGAAGATCACCGCTGGCGCGGGTGGGGTGCCGGTTCCGGTGGTCGGTCCCGTCGTGGTGCGCGCCGCGGTCGCCGGCGATCGCATCTCGATCGGTGCTGGCACCAAGGTCGTCGCCGAGGTGTTGCGGGAGGCCGGGGTGCCGGTGCGTCTCCGCCGCCGGTGGCCGGTGGTCGAAGAGCATGGAAGAATCGCCTGGGTGGTCGGAATCCGGGTGGCGCCGGCAACCGGCGGCGTGGTCCCGATGTCGGCGACGAGGGAGTGGCGGTGAGGGTCAAGTCGGTGCTCGTAACCCGGGAGCAGATTGCGACGCGCCTCCACGAACTCGGTGCCGAGATCACCGCCGACTATCAGGGCAAGGATCTCCTCCTGGTGGCGATCCTCAAGGGTGCCTTCATGGTGATGGCGGATCTCGCTCGCGAGATCGCCCTCCCCGTCGACATCGACTTCATGGCGGTGTCGTCCTACGGTCACGCCACCCAGACGTCGGGTGTGGTGCGGATTCTCAAAGACCTCGACTCCGAGATCGCCGGCCGCCATGTCCTGATCGTCGAGGACATCATCGACTCCGGCCTCACCCTCGACTACCTCCGCCGCAACCTCGAAGTGCGCCAACCCGCCTCGCTTGAGATCGCCACCCTGTTGTTGAAGAAGGACATCCAGCGGGTGCCACTCCGGGTCCGCTACGTCGGATTCGAAATCCCCCCCGACTTCGTCATCGGCTACGGCCTGGACCTCTACGGCAAGATGCGAAACCTGCCCCATGTAGCGGTGATGGAGGGGGAGTAGGCACCAGGCACCAGGCACCAGGCACCAGGCACCAGGCACCAGGCACCAGGCAC
>JBBTKD010000135.1:0-1379 GCA_038059105.1 Actinomycetota bacterium
GCCTTCCTCGCGGCACGCGCCCGCCGCTTCGGCGTGTCCGTAGTCGTCGCAAGTTCTCCCGGCGATGCGCCCGCGGAGGGTCCCGTGGCTGACATGCTCGACGACCTGCGGAGGCGAGGCACCACTGTGCACCTCAAGCCGCTCACCTCCGTCGACGTGGCATCACTGGTGGTGAGCGCCGGAGTTGCACTCGATGCAGCTGACCTGACGCGGCGCAGCGGTGGTCTGCCTCTCTTCGTCGTCGAGTCGATCCGAGCTGCGGCAGCCGGAAGTGCGGAGATCGTCTCAGATCAGATCAAGAGACTGCTCACCGACAGGATCGCAGCGCTCGGCGGGGCGGCCATCCAGGTACTCGATGCAGTCACGGTGCTCGGGCGCAGCGCTGACCCGCCACTGATCGGTGCGGTGTCGGGCCGATCCGAGGAGGAAACGGACATCGCCTTGGACGAACTGGCATCGCGCGGCATGGTGCGGGAGGCCGAAGATGGCACGGTCACCATCGCCCACGAACACTTCGCCGTAGTCATCAGCGGACGACACACCGCCGCACGACGACGATTGCTCAATCGCCGGGCCGCCGTGGCCCTCGAAGCCCGCCACGACCGCGGGGCGAAGGCGGCTCGAATCGCTCGTCATCGTCTCGCCGCCGGGGAAGACGCACTGGCCGCAAAGTGGTTTCGCGTCGCCGGTGACGACGCCGCGGCCCTCTTTGCTCACGGTGAGGCAATCGGACACTATGAGGCAGCACTTGCCGCGGGCCACCCCGATCGCGCCGACCTCCATAGATCCGCAGCCCACAGCGCCCTTCTCGATGGAAGGTATGACCGCGCCATCGCCGGATATGAGGCAGCATTGGCCGAAGGTGGATCCGACCCGATGACCGAGCACCGACTCGGTGAAGTTCACCGTCGTCTTCGTCGCTGGGATCTCGCTGCGGCACACTACGAACGCGCTGCTCACGGTGCCGATCAAGAACTGTCGGCAATCGTCACCGCAGACCGGGCCTTCGTGGAGAGTCGCAGGGGCGGCCCGAGCGCCATAACGCTGGCGGTCGAAGCGCTGCGGCTGGCATCGTTATCCGGGAGCGACCGGGCGATGGCGCGCGCCGAGAATGTCGCGGGACTACTGGCATCGGGTGACGAGCGAGAACGCCACCTGCGCACCGCACTCATCCACGCCGCCGAGCCATCGGAGCGAATCGCTGTGTTGAACAACCTCGCCACCGTCGTCGCCGATCCTCATGAGGCCGTGGCTCTGGCGCGGGAAGCGCTGGAGGTCGCTCTCGAACTCGGAGACCGCCACGTGATGGCTGCACTCCACAACACCCTCGCCGATGGACTCCACCGAGCCGGCGAGAGCGAAGCATCAATGGCGGCCCT
>JBBTKD010000135.1:1479-3622 GCA_038059105.1 Actinomycetota bacterium
GGTAACCTCCCCTCCCGATGTCCTCCCCTTCCCCCACCACTCGCCGCTTCTCCGTGCGTCGTGTCGTCTTCGGGATCATCACTCTTGGACTGATCGCCCTCGCCTTCTTCGGGTTGATGCCGGCGCTCGCGGACTACGACGACGTCTGGCGTGCCATTCAAGACGTTTCGATCTTCTCGCTGTCGCTCGCAGTGATCGCCGCCATCGTCAACCAATTGCTCGGGCCGCTTCCGACAATGGCAGTGATACCGCACCTTCGCTTCGGACATGCCCTGTCGGCTCGGCTCGCCTCGACCACCGCCGCCAACACCATCCCCGGTGGGGGTGCTGTCGGCGTCGGTCTCACCTACATGATGCTCGGACGACGGGGGCACACGGGCGCCGAGATCGGTGCCGCGGTGGCTCTCACCGGGATCTGGAACAACCTCGCCCGGATGCTGCTCCCGGCAGGAGCACTACTCGCCGCGGTGCTGTCCGGGATCGCGATGCCGAGCCTGGTCGACGGGACGCTCATCGGCGTGGCTTCATTGGTGGTCGCATCACTCGCGATCGTGATCGTGCTGCGATCCTCCTTGAAGGACCGCGTGTTGCGCCCGATCGATCGCCTCGTGGCATGGATTCGGCGCCTCCTCAAAAAGCCAGCAGATCCCGGCGACTCACCGTCGCAGCGCTTTCTCGACATCGTCGGCGATGCGGTGGGCACCCGGTGGCTGCGTCTCATGCTCACCACGCTGTCGTATCACCTCTCGCTGTACGTCGCCCTGCTCGTGTCGCTGCGCGCCGTCGGAGTCGCCTCAGATACGGTCCACTGGGCGGAGGTACTCGCTGCGTTCTCTCTCGTACGCCTGATCTCGGCGATTCCAATCACCCCGGGTGCCCTTGGCGTGATAGAAGTGGGGCTCACCGGTCTCCTCACCACGGACCTCGACGACTCCGAGGCGGCCCTGGTCGCCGCCGCCGTCTTGCTCTATCGATTCCTCACCTACGCTCTGCCGACGGTCGCAGGCGCCATCGTGGCGATCGCATGGAATCGATCGAAAGCAAAAGGCATGCGACCGGGACGATGGGGGGCCTACTCCCCCGAGCACTTTGAGAACGCCGTCTGTTTCCGTTGCCGAATCCCGGGAACGCTCCGCTGGAAGCTCGACCAGTTTGCGTTGGTCGATTGTCCGCAATGCGGTCAGACATTCATGAGCCCGCGTCTCAACCATGATGGTCGGCTCGCCCTATATGGCGCCCGGGCCTACTTTGACTCCGGGGTATACAAGACCGCAGGAGCCAAGGATCTGCAACGCACCTGGGCCGAGGGTCGGCTCGACCTCATCGACGCCGCTCTCGACGGCGGCCGTCGGCAGAGCCTGTTCGAGGTGGGATGCGCCTACGGCATGTTCCTGGAGGCAACCAAGGAACGCGGTTACCGAGTCGAGGGTCTCGAGTTCTCGCCGGTCGCCGCCGGTGTGGCCTCGGAGCGTCTTGGCTGCACGATCCACGTCGGTGAAGTGGTCGAACTCCCCGCGGGTGACCACGACGTCGTGGCATTCTGGGACACGATCGAGCACGTTCCTGATCCCAAGGCGTTCATGGAAGCCGCGGTGCGACTGATCCGACCCGGAGGAATCGTCGCGCTTTCGTGCCCCCGATTCGACTCGCTCCCCGCCAAGGTGCTGCGGACCCGCTGGTGGACCCTCAAGCCGCACAAACACATTTGGCACTTCACCCGCGCCGACCTGCGCAGATTGCTCGCCGACGTCGGCCTCAAAGAGGTGCGGATGGTGAGCAACCCCCTCTCTGCTGGCAACCGGTGGCGCGTCGACAGCCTCGTGCTGATCGCACGCAAGCCCGAATAGAACAGCACTCCTGAATCGCGGAACCACTCTGTCACGAGCAGAGTCGAAACAGATATGGCAATCGCCGTACCCGACCAGCAGCCTGCAAAACCAGCGGACCCCAGCGCCGCGGTGCGTCGCCATGCTCGACGCACCGCAGTCGCCGTCGCTGGCGGGGTCACCGTCGCCGTCGGCATCGTGCTGCTCCCGCTGCCCGGCCCCGGCACCCTGGTGATCCTCGCCGGGCTCTCAATCTTGGGCCGAGAGTTCCCCCGCGCCCGCCGCGCCGCAGACAAGGGAAAAGGAATGGCCGGATC
>JBBTKD010000135.1:3722-5982 GCA_038059105.1 Actinomycetota bacterium
AACCAGATCGTCTCATCGACCTCGAGATCGTCAAGCCTGTTCGCCTGCAACGCCCGGTAGGAGAGCGTCCACAGGGTGTCGCCGATCACCAGGGACCGGAGGATCTGCGGATCCTGGTTGGCGTAGTCCGGCCAGCAGATCTCCACCCGGTCGGAGTCGTCGAGATCGCCGAGGTCCACCCCGTACGAGTCCCCGACATAGGCCTGGGCATCCGCAGCGGGGATCTTCTCGCAGTAGGTGCCGGCGTAGCCACCGACGTCCTCTGCGTCGCACACCTGGATGATGATGCCCGACGCCTTCCAATCACCCGATGTCTCGACCTCGCGGCAATCGGAGATCGGCTGCGAGCCCTCCTCGCGGTGATGGCTGATCCGACCGATCTCGCGCACACCATCGTCGGTCTTGAGCACGACGGCGCCAAAGAACTGCTCCTGCCACAACGACAACGGCAGCACAGCGATCTCTTCGGGAGCCCAGTACAGGAACGCAAGGTGGTCCCACTCAACGTCGCTGTAGCCGTCGGCCCTGGTCCACGAACCCAACTCGCGCGGGTTCGCAGGATCGGACACGTCGAACAGAGTCGCTTTGGCGCCGAGCGTCCGTCCGTCGGAGTCAGCGTCCTGGCCGACACCGAGCAGGAGTCCGTCACCGAGCGGATGCAGATAGGCCGAGTAACCGGGGATCTTCAGTTCGCCCGAGACGGTCGGATTCTCCGGATCGCGCAGGTCGAGCACGTACAACGGATCCACTTGGCGGAACGTCACGACATAGCCGGTCGCTCCGATGAACCGTACCGAATAGATGCGCTCGCCCTCGCCCATGTCGCCGACGGCCCCCACCTGGGTGAGGACACCGTTGCGCTCACCGAGGACGACGACCTGGGATTCTGAATCGTCACCGCCCCAGGGCGAGCCCATCGTGGTGGCGACCCGAAGGAAGCCCTCGAACTCGTCCATGGCGAACTGGTTGAGGAGATGGCCCTCGACCGAACCGCTCGCCCGATACTCGGCAGGACCCTCGCCAGCGATATCGAACTTGTGAATGGCCGACTCGTAGGTTTCCTCGAGGGCCACCATGTCGTTCGGGAAACGCTCCCACGCGTCGTTCGGGATGTACACGTTGGTCGAGACATAGAGGCTCTCCTGCGAGGCGTACACCGTCTGACCCTGGGCGATGATGCCCGTGCCGCCACCCACCTCGAGCAGGCCACCGAGGTCGAGCGTCGTCACCGAGAGGGTGTCGAACCCAGCGAACTCCTCGGGACGATGCATCGCGGAACAGTCCACCAGTAGACCATCGGCGGTCTCGCGGCTATCGGCGTCGTACGTGGTGTAACCCGGCAGCCACGTCTCGATCGTGGAGGCCTCGATGATCCCGCGGTTGGCTTCGAGGGCGAAGTCCTCAGCACCTGGATTCGAGGGGTACACGAATGGAAGACTCGCCGGATAGGACGACACGACCATGCGCACTGTGTCGCCGATGGCGCGGGCGCTGAGGTAGGTGCCGTCGAGGCGAACGGTGCGCACCACGCGCAAGGCGTCGGGGTTGCTCAGATCCACTTCCTGGACAATGGACACCGGCGCACCCCATCCGCTTGGAGCAATCCTGGCGGCGTCGGCGGCGAACATCGGGATCGCCCAGATGTCACCCTGAGAGAAGACAAAGGCACGGTCGCCGCTGATGAAGAAGCGGTGTCCCCACCCGGACTCGAGGCGCAACTCGTCCCGCAGGTCTGGCTCGTCACCGGTCACGTCGACGAGGCGCATCACGCCCTCGATGATCGAAACGATGCGGTTGCCATCAGTCTTGACGATGTCGGGTTCATCCACCCCGGCGACCTGGTTGTTGGTGCCGGAAAAACCGTCGCCTCCAGTGGCGGAGTCGTTACCCGGAGTCACGCCAGCCGTCGTCGTGGCGGCCGCAGTGGTGACGAACTCGTCCCGCATGCCCCCTTCGGCGACATCACCCTCGAGGAAGGGAGGGCCGCCATACCAGAAAGATCCGCCGTCGAGCCCGTACGGTCCGACCCGTTCCAGGGCCTCGGCCTTGAAGTGGGCCAGAACGGCATCGCACGCGCCGAAAGGCACCAGCCGTGCGGAAAAGGTGAGGTTGCGCGGGTTGAATCCTGAAGTGAAAGTCGAGAGTCCACCTGAGGTCGTACTGGTCGTGGATCCGTTGCAGGCCGCAGCGGAGATGGCCATCACGGCGACGAGAGCGAGCATCCTGCGCATGGGACGATTCCTCCATTGGGTGTCGCCAG
>JBBTKD010000136.1:0-2061 GCA_038059105.1 Actinomycetota bacterium
CCGTCCAGTTCACCGATCGCATACATGAACCCGTCGCGGTTGCCGACGTAGATCATGCCCTTCCACACGGCCGGGGTCGCTTCGACATTGCCGGTTCCGACCTTGAAGGTCCAGACCAGCTGGGGATCCCGTGGGTCGCTGAGGTCGAAGCGGCGCAGCAGCCCGTCGTTGGCCGCCACGATCAGCTGGTTGTCGACGATTGCCGGCGAAGACCACGAGCCGAAGCCGAGCGTGTAGTACCACAGCTCCTCGCCGGTCTCCTGGTCGACGACGATCAGCGTGCCCTTGTGCGTGACCGCATAGATCACACCGTCACCGAGTGCCGGCGTGGACCACAACCCGGCCTTGTTCGGCGAATCGGTGAGCGAGTACATGCCCCAGACCCATGGATCGTCGGGTCGGTATGGGTCGAGCTTGATCAACTGACCGAGTTCGCGAGCGCGGGGGAGATAGCGCTCGTACTCCGCAGACACGTAGAGGTAACCCTCTTCGTCGACGAAGATCGTGGCGTCGACGTCGTCACCGACCCAGTAGTCGAACACCACCTCGACGTCGTCGTTGTCGATGTTGGTGATGTCGAGTCCGATGACCCTGCCCCCAGAGTTGGCGAAGTAGACGCGACCCTCGTACATCACGGTCGAGTTCTCCACACTCACCGCGGGATATGTCGAACCGATAGCCGACAGCAACTCGTCGGTCCAGGTCTCCATCTCGAAAACGACTTCGGGAGCAATCGTGACCAAACCGAGGCTGTCGTAGCTCCGGTTGAGTCTGAAGATGTAGAAGATCGAGTTTTCGGAGCCCTCGAACATGTAGTCGTTCATGATGAGCGGGCTGGCGTCCCAGTCGTCATTCCATCGACCGGTGCCGGTGGCGTCGAATGACCAGAGCTCGATGGGATCGGACCGGTCGAGAGCGATAGCGCGCACCTTGTTGTCGCGGCTCCCGAAGTACACGATCGGATAGCCGTCGGGGTCGATGGTTGGCGTGCCCTTGATGATGTCGCCGGTGAGGATGGGCGATCGTGTCGGTCTGCCGGTTTCGGCATCGACGAAATGCAGCTTGCGGTCGTAGGCCCCGAAGATCATCTCGGTGACTCCATCGGGCCGCTCCCAGATCACCGGTTGACCGGTCCAACCGTTACCGCACCATGTCGAAGTGGTGCCCAGGTCGGTCGACGTAGAGCACATCGCCACGTCGGGAAACCGCCACTTCAAGGTCGGGGCCTCGGGTACCGGACCTTCTCCGTAGTAGGTGCGGGTTGGATTGCCGCGGAATGTGAGGAGACCCTCCACCTCAGTTCCGTACGGTTCGCCCACGAGGCTCGAGTCACTCCAGCGGTCGAGGGTCACGAGGGGCTCGGTCGTCGTGGTCGTGTCCGGGGTCGTCGTCGAGGTGGTCGCGGTCGTGCCGCTGGTCGAGGGGAGGCTGATCGTGGTGAGGCTGCCGTCGAGAGTGGTAGCGGCGACGGCGTCATCGCCACCACCGGCGAAGAGGGAGAACAGCAGCACGCTGGTTCCGGCGAGCAGAACGGCCACAGCCGCTCCGATCTGCAGAGGATGACGGGGGGAGTTCATCGAAGTTTGGAGTGTATGGGTCGTGTCGGGTAACGATGACCCACGGTTGTGGAGCGGTTCAGGCGGTGTCGCCGCGTCGGATCATCCATCGATCCGGACGGTCGAGCACCTCGAATCCGTACTGGCGGTACAGGTCGTGGGCATCGGCTGTCGCCAACACGAAGCGCTTGACCTCTTGCAGGTCGGGATGGGTGACAGCGGCCTCGACCAGAGCCTTGCCCAATCCGGATCCGCGATGTTCCTCGACCACGAAGACGTCGCATAGCCAGGCGAAGGTCGCACGATCGGTGACGACACGCGCAAAGCCAACGGTTGCTCCCCGGTGATAGACACCGAGAGGGATGCTGTTGGCGATCGACCGTTGGACCGTTTCCCGGGTGCGCCCCTTCGCCCAATAGGAGGTGTCGGCAAGCCAGGCATACACCAGATCGACGTCGACGAGGGCAGGGTCGTCAGAGATCACGTAGTCCCCATGGTGTCTCGA
>JBBTKD010000137.1:0-1426 GCA_038059105.1 Actinomycetota bacterium
ATGGACGGCATCCTGTCCAACCTGCCTGCGGTCGCCGATCTCGCCGCCACTCATAGTGCCATGGTGATGGTCGACGACTCGCACGCCGTGGGGTTCGTGGGGGCACGGGGGCATGGCACTGCCGAGGCCACCGGTGCCGAGGGCAGGATCGACCTCCTCACCGGCACTCTGGGCAAGGCACTTGGCGGCGCCTCCGGGGGATACACCGCGGGACCCACCGAGGTGATCGGCTGGCTGCGACAACGCTCGCGGCCCTACCTCTTCTCCAACTCGCTCGCTCCGGTGATCGCTGCCACCACGCTGCGCGCTCTCGACCTCATCGAGGAGTCCGACGAGTTGCGGGTCCGTCTCGCCGCCAACGCCATCTTGTTCCGCGAGGGCATGACGTCGGCGGGGTTCACCCTCGCCGGTGCGGGGCACCCGATCGTTCCCGTGATGCTCGGTGATGCCAAGCTCGCCACGGAGATGTCGTCGCGTCTGCTCGCAGAGGGTCTCTATGTGATCGGGTTCTCGTTCCCCGTCGTTCCCGAGGGCCAGGCGCGCATTCGCACCCAGATGTCAGCCGCCCACACCACAGCCGATATCGAGTTTGCGGTGGCCGTATTCACCAAGGTCGGTCGCGACCTGGGGGTGGTTTCATGAGGGCGCTGGTCAAATCGAAGGCCGAACCCGGCCTGTGGATGGAGGATGTCGAGATCCCGCGCCCCAGCGATCGCGATGTACTCATCCGGGTGCGCAAGACCTCGGTGTGCGGCACCGACCTTCACATCCTCAAGTGGAATCAATGGGCCGCGGAGACGATCAAGGTGCCAATGGTCATCGGTCACGAGTTCATGGGTGAGATCGTCCGCCTCGGTGCCGATGCAAGAGGACTCGAGGTCGGCCAGCGCGTGTCGGGCGAGGGACACATCACCTGCGGGCACTGTCGGAATTGCCGGGCGGGTCGCAGGCACTTCTGTCACAACCATCTCGGTCTCGGCGTCACTCGCCCCGGGGCATTCGCCGAATACGTTGTCCTTCCCGGCGAGAACGTCTTTCCGGTGCCGGATCACATCTCCGATGACGTCGCCTCGGTGCTCGATCCGCTGGGCAATGCTGCCCACACCGCTCTGGAGTTCGACATGGTCGGTGAGGATGTCCTGATTACGGGGGCCGGTCCGATCGGGATCATGGCCACCGCGATTGCTCGCCACATCGGGGCTCGCAAGATCGCGGTGACTGACGTCAACCCGTACCGCCTGAAACTCGCCGCTGGCATGGGGGCGGACCGCGTCATCGACGCTCGCACCGAAACCCCGCGCGGCGTGATGCCCGAGCTGGGGATGACGGAAGGCTTCGATGTCGGCCTGGAGATGTCAGGCCATGAAGAGGCCTTCAACCAGATGCTCGCGGCGATGAATCACGGCGGCAAGATCGCCGTGCTCGG
>JBBTKD010000138.1:0-2310 GCA_038059105.1 Actinomycetota bacterium
CCCGTCAAGAAGGTTGCCAAGACCGCGAGCAAGGCCAAGGCGAAGGCGGTCCCGGCAGCAAGGAAGGCTGCGGTCAAGTCGAAGAACGCCGCCTCGGTCACCAAGGCAAAGATCGTCCCGGTCGTCGAGAGGGCCTGGGACAGGACCAAGGACGGGGTCGAGAACGTCTGGGAGAAGACACCGCCCGCAGCCGAGCGCGCGTGGGAAAAGACCAAGGACGTTTCGGAACGCGCTTGGGACACGGCCGCCCCGGTCGCCGAGAAGGCGTGGGAGGCGACGAAGGACGTCGCCGAGGTCACCTGGGACAAGACGAAGGATGTATCGGAACGCGCCTGGGAGAAGACCAAGGACGTTTCCGAGAACGCCTGGGACAAAGCCAAGGATGTCGTCGACGATGACGATGACGACGAAGACGAGGACGAAGAAAAGGACGAGTGGGGCGACTGAAGAGAGCGTCAATCGTCAATCGTCGATCGTCCATCGTCGCGAAGCACTGACCTGACCTCCTCAGGTGTTGTCGCATCGCGGGAGACTGGTCTCGTTCCTGCCTTGTTGCTCCCCATGAGGGGGGTGGCACCGCCGTCGTCGGCGGTGACGGAGGGGGTCTCGCCATCCGGCGTGATCACGCCTACCGCGACGTTGAGAATGACACGACCCACACCGCCGCAGGTGTGAGGGAACGACCCCTTCCTACTCCTCTCCCTTAGGGAGAGGTGGCGTCGCCGTCATCGGCGGTGACGGAGAGGGTCTCCACCTCCTACGCGATCACGGCAATTTGAACTCGAGAGTCGCGAACCCAGATGCGGCGAGACCTCAGCCCGAGTCGGAACTTGACCCGACCGAGGAACCGGAGTCGCTCTTGGACCCTGAACCGGAGTCCTCACGGCTCTTGTAGACCGAGGGCTGCTTCTTGCTGAGACGCGTGTGTTTCGGGCAGTCGGCGACCGGCCCTGGTTTCCATTTGCCGTTCATACAAAGGTGGCTCGTCGCCAACGCCGTCTCCTGACTAGTCAGTAAATAGAACGGGCATGGTAGGGAGAGGGGCACCCATATCCCCGATCCGCGAGTACCTTTCTACGGGGGTTCGAGCCCCAGGAGCGGCATGTCCGTCAAACGCAGCAGTCGGCTGGCTCTGATACTGGCGCTCACCCTCGTTGCCGGGTCCTGCGGCCTCTTCGGCGGCGACGACACGACCACGACGACCACCGCGCCGACCATCACGACGTCGACCACGGTTCCCGAGACTGCCACAACCTCGAGCACGACCACGACGACATTGCCCTCCTCGCCCGTTCTGGCGAGAGCGGGCGACGAGGGTGAGACGGTTGCCGCGATCCAGTTCCTCCTCGTATGCAGTGGCTACGCCGACATCACGATCGATGGAGAATTCGGTGCGGGAACGACGACGGGCGTCGTCGCGGCGCAGACCGCCCTCGGGTTCCCGACGACCGGCGAACCGACAGAGGATCTGTTCGCCGTCCTCACCCAGGGCTGCTTCGAGGACCGACCCATCGGGCCGGGCGAAGAACCCATCACGGTTGTTGGGTATGCGAGCACCGCGCCGGAGGCGTTCTCGATCCCCCTCTTGTTCGGCACCAACCTCACGCTGGCGATCGAACCCGCGGGCGTGCTCGTGGCACTCAAAGACGGTGAAGGCACCGCGCTCACTCCGGCAGAGGATGGGAGCTTCCCGATCACCGAGACCGGCGACTACACCATCGAGGTGAGCACCGGGAGTGGATCGACCATGTTCAGCCTCGAGGTTGCGGTCGCGGGCCTGGCCGAGGTGGGCGATTGGATCATCACCACCGACGGCATCGCCTACAAGGACACCGAGTTCCCCCTCGGGACCGCCGCCGGACCGATGATCACCAAGATCTTCGAGTTCCTCGGACACAACGTGCGCGGCTCGTTCGATGAGTTCGACACCGGATGGGACGACCCCGGCCAGGAGGGCTTCCGCGGGATCTTCATCGAAGGTCTGGCGTTCCTGTTCTACGGACCCACCCCCTCGAGCCCGGGCATACCCGAAACCTTCGGACGGGTGCGCTACGTCGGGCCCTCGTTCGACGCCAACGAAAACCCCAGACCGGCGGGATGGGTGCAGACCCTCTCCGGTATTACCGTCGGCAACACCCTGGCCGAGCTCCAGGAGACTTACGGGAGCAATGTCTCACCGGGAAGCGACACCGTCGGTCACTACTACCGCTTCGGCGCCGCCAACGGCAACGAGGTGTGCTTCTACTTTGGGTCCGCTGCGCCCACAGCTACGACCAGGATCGTCGAGATCTCGACGGAGTGCCGCGGGTA
>JBBTKD010000139.1:0-3789 GCA_038059105.1 Actinomycetota bacterium
GGATCGACACTTCGGCTCCGACCGCAGCGGCTGTTGTCGTGGTCACCTCGTGCTCCCCGCCACCGTTGCTTGGAGCACCGAAGACCTCGGGGTTCTGGTCGCCTGTGACGACGATCGTGCCGATCGCTCCCTTGTAGAAGGTGCGCACGAGTGCGTGGTCCACCAGGATGATCGTCGAGGGGACGAGAGCGTCGAGTTCAACGACCGTGGCCCCGCCCGTCACCACCAGCGTCGACTGAGAGCCGCGGATCACTCGATTCACCTGATGGGTAGCGCCTTCGGGGTACACCGCATCCCAGTGTGATCCGATCGGGTGGAAGTTCGAGGCGAGGTTGAGTCCCTCATTCACGAAGTAGATCCGTGCGCGCTCGCCCACTGCCATCGTCAGCGTGTTGTCCCCGCTGAGTGCGTTCGTGCGTCCGTTGAAGACCACGTACCGGGGTTCTTCAAGGAGAAGAGAATCATTGTCGAAGAGCGCGACACCGGAGGTATCCGGTTCCCCGACGTACCACTCCGACTGGGTCATCACCCATTCGTGGTCCACCGCGGGGAGCGCAACCTCGGGATCGACGATGAACGCTCCGTACATGCCGTGGGAGATGTGCACCGGCACGTCGCCGTAGGCGCAGTGGTACATGAACACGCCCGGATACAGCAGCCGGATCTGGATGCTCGCCGTCACGCCGGGATTCACGGTGAGGCCGGCGGCCCCGCCGCCCTGGCCGGTGACTGCGTGGAAGTCGATGTTGTGCGGGTTGGTGTTGCTGGCGAGGTTGGTCAGGGTGATGTTCACGACATCGCCGACGCGGCCGCGCAGCACCGGTCCGGGGGAACCACATACGACCTCGGTCTCTCCCGCGATGCGGAAGCCCCACATCTGGGTCGACACTCCGTTAGCGGGGTCGATCGGACACAGTCCTTCGACGACCTCAAGGGAGACATCCCAGATCCTCTGATCCGATCTGGTGGCAGCCGGGGGAGTCGCGGGGGCATAGGTGACGTGCACCTCGTCGGTCGGGGCCGCCGGCAATTGAGCGATTGGGGTCAGCGTTGGGCGAATGCTCTGATCGGTCGGGTAGGCAGCGGCGCTGCCTCCGCCCGTGAGCCCCTCGGCGGCGATGATCTCGCGTACATCGGCGGGAGAGAGGTCTCCCTGCTGCACGACGATCGCCGCTGCCAGCATCGCGACCACCGCAAACAGCAGTGCGAACTGCCATGCCTTGTGCCAGAAGCCGTCACTCATTTCCGCTTCCTCCGTGTCTTGTTGTTGTTTTCGTGAACAGTCGAAACCGGGGTCGCCTCGAGTCGCTCGAGCAAGGCATTCCTCGCCTCTGACCACGCGTCGTGGGCGACACACCGCACCTCCGTCCGGCACGGTCCGCCGAGCACGCAGCGCCCGTCATCGGTGGGGCCTTCGATGAGTTCGATCACCTCGAGGATTGATCGCTTCTCCAAGTCGGCTGCAAGCCGGTAGCCGCCGCGGGGTCCGGGGAGGCTCGTTACCCACCCGGCACGCACCAGCGGTCCCAGCACGTGTGGCATGAACTGCGTTGTGGTGTGGAGTGCTTCTGCCAGGTCAGCCCCATGAACCAGGTCACCAGTCTCGGCGAGTCGCGTGAGCGCGCTCAGGGCGAGATCGGTCTTGCGCATGAACTCCAGTCGCATAGTCCAAGAGTAATGGACTCATCATTTGGCGACCAGGGTCTTTCGCCCCATACAGGTGCCGACGCAGTTGGTGGCCGGTCAGGCCGAGAGGCCGTCGAACACGAACCGCACCAGGGTGTCGCCAACCTCGTGCATTCGCTGCTTGGCATCGGCATCGCGGAGGAGGGTCTGGGACGCCGCCATCATGACCCCATACACGAGCCGGGCGGCATCCTCTGGTTCGAACGATCGGAATTCACCCGACGCGATGCCGCGGCGGCACAACCGCAGGATCTCGCGTTCGATCGGGGCGTGGACGGCACGGACGCGAGCCGCCGCACCGGGGCTGAGCGTCGGCAGGTCACGCATCACCATCGAACCGAGGGCGTGATCGGTTGAGACGAAGTTCAGACCCCTCTGGATCAACTCCGCGAGCCGCTCCCGCATGTCAAGGTCTTCGGGCAGGTCGGCAAGCATCCCGGCCACCACCGACGGGACGGCGTCCTCGACCAGGTTCACGAGTACGTCTTCCTTGTCGGTGAAGTACTCGTAGATCGTGGTTCGGCCGATTCCGGCAAACGCGGTGATGTCGGCGAGGTTTGTCTCGGCATACCCCTGAGCCCGGAAGAGTTCGGCGGCAGCGTCGAGCAGGGCTCGTCGGGTGGCGTCCTTGTGGGCGACGATCGTGGCGGCTCGAATACGTGGCACGACCGGAAGGCTACTCGCATGTCGGAGATGGGTCGGCGCGCTAGGTCAGGCGAGGTTAGGTTTCCTGGCACCGGTTCGTGTTGGCTTCACGGTTGACGGTTGACGGTTGACCATGGACCATGGACGATGGACGATGGACGATGGAATGAGGGACCCATGGATGTAAAGCAACGTGCTCTCTTGGCGTTCGAAGCTGTCGAGGGCGAACTCAAGGCGATAAGCCGGTGGATGTACGAGAACCCGGAGATCGCATTCGCCGAGTTTGCCTCCTCGCAGCGTCTGGTCGAGTTCCTCACCGAGCAAGGCTTTGCCGTCGAGTATCCCGCCTATGGCCTGGACACCGCGTTTGTTGCTCGCGCTGGCAAGGGTGGTCCCGAGATGGTGATCTGTGCCGAGTACGACGCGCTTCCGGGAATCGGTCACGCCTGCGGCCACAACATCATCGCCGCTGCGGCCCTCGGTGCGGGAGTGGCTGTTGCCGGCATGGCCGACGAACTCGGGTTCCGGATCACGGTCCTGGGGACGCCTGCGGAAGAAGCCAGGGGCGGGAAAGTCGACCTGATCAATGTAGGAGCCTTCGCCGGAGCGGCGGCGTCGATGATGATCCACCCCGCGCCGGAGAACGAGGTCGATCCGGTTGCCCTCGCCATCAAGCACCTCTCGGTCACCTTTCGGGGTAAGGACGCCCACGCCTCGGCCGCCCCCTGGGAAGGGATCAATGCCCTGGATGCCTTCGTGCAGCTCTACATGAACGTCTCCACGTTCCGCCAGCAGATGCTGCCCACCGACAAACTCCACGGGATCGTCACCCGTGGGGGCGACGCCCCCAACATCATTCCGTCGCGAGTCGACAGCGAGTGGTACGTCCGGGCGCTCACCAAAGATCGGTTGGAGTACATGTCGCGGCGCTTTGTCGCCATGGCCGAAGCGGCGGCACTCTCGACTGGATGCACCGTCGAGTTTGCGCAATCAGGTCATGAGTACGAGGACATTGTCAGCGAACCGCTGATGACAGAACTGTTCGCCGCCAATAGCGCTGCTCTGGGCCGCACCATGGGACGGGCGAAGGACCGACCGGCCTCGACAGCCGGCAGTACCGACATGGGCAACGTGAGCCACATCGTGCCCGCGATCCACCCGATGATCGGGATGGACACCAAGGGGGCTGTCAACCACCAGCCGGAGTTCGCCGCCCACACCATCACCCCCGACGGGGAGAAGGCGATGCGCGACGGAGCCCTCGCCATGGCCTGGACCATCCTCGATGTCGCCTCGGGCAACCGCTGGGGAGAGCTGGCGAAACCGTAGAAGTCTTCAGTCCTCAGTCCTCAGTCTTCAGTCAGAAAGTACGGAGAGGACTCAGGGCGATTTCTCCGACTGATGACTGATGACTGATGACTGATGACTTCCCTATTGTCCCGGCCATGAAAGTGCTCT
>JBBTKD010000139.1:3889-6178 GCA_038059105.1 Actinomycetota bacterium
TCCTACGCCCCTTGGTTCCGGGAGTAGCCGTTGGTGGCGGACGTCGTCATCGTCGGTGGGGGAATCATGGGGTCGTCCACCGCCTATCACCTTCTGAAGGCGGATCCCTCACTTGGGGTCACGGTGTTGGAACGCGATCCCGCCTACCGGTATGCCTCCACCACGCTCTGCGAGGGCAATGTCCGGATCCAGTTCAATCTCGAGGAGAACATTCGAATCTCGCAGCACACGATGCAAGTGCTCGAGACGTTCGGCGACGAGATGGAGACGGTGGGGTTCCGACCGGAGCCATCAGCACGGCATGAGGGCAACCTCTTTATGGTCGATGAGAGCGGACGCGATGCGGCCCGCGATGGACTGAATACCCAGCGCTCCTTCGGGTGCGATGTCGAATGGCTCGACTCAAATGGGGTCGCCGCAGAGTTTCCCGCCTTCGACCCCGTAGGGCTGGTCGGCGGGACGCTGGGACGACGAGATGGGCGAGTCGACGCCCTGGCAATGTTGCGCGGGTATCGCCTCAAGGCGTGTGAGTTGGGAGCGGAGTACCTCACGGCGGAGGTCACCGCTATCACCCGAGACGGCGGGAAGGCCTCCGGCGTGACCACCTCGGTGGGCGACATCTCGGGGCGTCATGTGTTGGTCGCGGCGGGGGCGTGGACACCGGAGCTGGTTCGCCCGCTCGGCATCGATCTCCCCGTATTGCCGGTCATGCGCACCGTGTACGTCGTGGCAAGCACTATCTCCACTCAGGGTCTGCCCGCGTTGTTCCTGCCATCCGGTGCCTACGCCATCCCGGAGGGTGAGCACACCTGGGTAATGGCCTGGTCACTCGACACCGATCCGGTCGGGTTCGACTTCACGCCCGCCCCGCGGGTGCGTTTCGACGAGGTGGTGTGGCCCGCCATCGTCGAGCACATCCCCGCTTTCGACAGCCTGCGGGTCGAGTCGTCGTGGGCCGGTCTCTACGACGTGAACACGCTTGACGGCAACGCCATCGTGGGGGAGTGGCCTGAGATCGCGGGTCTTCATCTCGCAGTGGGTTTCTCCGGACACGGGTTCCAGCAGGCCCCTGCGATCAGTCGCTACCTCGCCGAGGAGATTCTCGAGGCACCGCATGTGCTCGACCTTGGTCGGTTGGGTCCGCAGCGAGTGATCGACCGGCAACCCCTCTTCGAGCACGCCGGGAGGATTATTTGAAGAAGATGTCACGCTGATGCGCATCCGGCCCGTGATGGGCGACCTCTCGGGGGCGTTGGGGGATCTCGGCGTCATGGTGCCTCTGGTCGCGGCCCTCGTCATCGTCAACGGACTCGATCCGGGTTCGGTCCTCATATTGGCTGGAGCACTTGTCATCTCCGCAGGTGTGGTGTTCCGGGTGCCCTTCCCGGTGCAGCCCCTCAAGGCACTGACTGCTCTCGCCGTGGCACAAGGTCTTTCCGCAGACATGATCCATTCCGCAGGCCTTCAGATCGGTGTGATCCTGCTCCTCATGGCCGTGAGCGGAATCGCCAGTTGGCTGGCGCGTCTGTTTACGCTTCCGGTGATTCGGTCGTTGCAGTTTGCGGTCGGTGCCTTGCTCGTGGTGTCGGCGCTGAAGCTCGTCTTGAGGCCGCCATCGGTCTTCGAGAGTTCGCCGCCCCGCGTATGGGGCTTGGTGTTGGCGGCGGCGACGCTCGCAGTGGTAGCCATCGCCGCTGCCACCCGGCGCTACTTCCTGATCGGCCTCCTGTTCGTCGTCGGACTCCTGGTCGGGATCATCGTGACCCAGATGGACCTCGGCGTCGTCGAATTGCACCTACCGAGTTTCGGGTTGCCCCCGTGGTCAGTGGCGGGCTCTGCCTTCGTGCTCCTGGTGATCCCCCAAATTCCGCTCACCTACGGCAACGCCGTCGTGGGAGTCAGCCATCTGGCGCGTGAGCACTTTGGTGACGCCGCCAGGCGTGTGTCACCGCGACGGGTTGCGCTGTCGTGCGGGGTCGGGAACGTGGCTTCCGCAGCGCTGGGTGGGATGCCGATGTGCCATGGTTCGAGTGGGTTCACCGCCCACGTCCGTCTTGGAGCCCGGACTGCTGCGATGAACCTGATGCTCGGAGGTGCGTTTCTCACACTCGGTCTCGTGTTCTCGAACCAGGTGCTCGCCCTCTTCGGCCTGCTGCCGGTGTGGACGCTCGCCGGGTTTCTCGCCTACGCCGGGGTTCGCCACGCAATGTTGATTCTCGACCTGCGCCGAGGGCGACTGATGGTCGCCCTCATCGCCGGCGTGGTGGGCATCGTCATGCAGAACCTGGC
>JBBTKD010000139.1:6278-9258 GCA_038059105.1 Actinomycetota bacterium
GAGAAGTCGTCGCCGGTGCAGAGAATGGGAGCCGACACCGCAGCGGCGAGCGCATAGGTGAAGCAATCCCCATAATTGAGGGCGGCGCGGTGTCGCCCGCGTCCGAATCTCCGCCACGCCGCTACTGCGTGGCCCGCCTGTTCGCGATCGACCGGGACGACATCGATCCGAGCATCCGTGACGAAGCGATCGGTGACGGTCATCCCTACCGGACCGAAGCGTGCCTTGAGCGCGATGCCGAGTTCCACCAGAGTCGCCGCTGAGATCATGCGTGATTCGGCGCGGTCGAGGGCATCGATGAGTGTCGCCCCGTCGGCTTCCCCGGTGAGGATCGCGACCGCCGCGGAGGTATCGACCACGAGGCCACTCACGCTGGCAGCCCGCGTTCGTCGTAACCGAGAATTTCGTCAGCAGTTCGCGGATCGAGCACCGGGTAGTCCGCCACCTCGGCGACCAGACGCCGTAGGCGAGGGGTGAGTGCCGCTTGGGATCGGTGGCGTTGCAGCCGCTCGCGCAGGGCGACCACGATTGCCTCGGTGATCGATTCTCCGGTCATGCCGGCAAGCTCGCGGGCCAGCCGATCGGCCTCGTCATTTTTCACGCTCAGAGCCATTGCGGAATTCTATACTACAAGGTAGATAGGTGGAAGTGGTCGGTCAATGGGTGACGGTGTACCCGAACCCGAGCCCGGGTACCTCGATGATCATGGTCTGCCAGCTACGCGCGGTTGTAGTCGCGAGTGTCCTGGATATCCAGGTAATCGGTGTCACTGAGCCAGTGGCACCACAGACGCTTGGTCGCAATGCTGAGTCGTCGCGAGTGGTGCGAAGCAGTCGACCAGGCGGCAACTTCGGGCCTTGCGGTTCCGAGTTCGGCGACGGCTTCGAGCGCCGGCTTGAGGTCGGTGTCGGTGGACATGAGCACGCCGACGTCGTACGTATCACGGACCGCCATCAGGAGAAAGTCCAGGGCAAGGGACACATCGATGCCCTTTCCTGAGGTCTCGCTTCGGGCCACTCGCGGGGATAGCGAAGGGTCCGGGTGACGACGTGGACCGTCGGCGACTGCTCCCACCTAGCCTTCTGGCGATGAGAAGCCGCGTAGCCCTTCGGGTCTCTTGTTGAGTCTGGAAGGCCGCGATAGACCCGAACACCCACCAACTCGCGATCAGCATCCCGCTCGGCGATAAGCCGGCCCAGAGCAAGAGGATCGATTTGACCCTGCCAATGCGTCGCTCCCGGCGGGTGGAACGACTCTCGCGCGGACATGTAGACGTTCTGGTAGTCGGCAAACACCACGACTCGATCTACCACCGGTGCTCCCGAGACGAGAAGTCCCGCAGAAAACAATCCCCGCCAGTTCGGACCCCCAAGGTCCGGACGGCGGGGAGTAGTTGTGTGGAGTGTATCGAATCGTGATGCGGCTTTCTAGAGCGAGTCCGATCCCGCAAGCGACGGCTGTTCGAGCGGTACGCCGGGTACAAGGATGGGTCCGTCCGCCCTCACCGCACAGGCTGCCGGATCACCGTCTTCAGGCGTTCCGACGCGGTGCGCTTGCCGCGGGAAACGGGAGACGGGAGACGGGAAACGGGAGACGGGAGACGGGAAACGGGAAACGGGAAACTACTTCCCCTCTGCCCAGATTTCCTTGATCGCTCCGAGGCTGCTGAGGATTCCGCTCATCTCCATGGGGATGAACAGCTTTGTGGCTTGGCCATCGGCCACCGCCTTGAGCGCCTCCAGATATCGGATGGCAATGAGGTCGGGGGTGGGGTCGCCGGTGTGGATCGCCTTGAACACCCGCTCGATCGCCTGGCCTTCACCTTCGGCGACGGTGAGCTTCTGGAACTTCTCCGCTTCGGCTACTTCCTTGATCGCCTGGGCCTGGCCCTGGGCCTCGAGGACACGGGCCTCTTTGACACCCTCGGCCTTGAGGATCGCTCCGCGCTTCTGGCCTTCGGCTTCGGTGACGGTGGCGCGACGGTCACGCTCTGCCTTCATCTGGCGATGCATCGCTTCGGTGATGTCGGGTGGCGGATCGATTCTCTGGATCTCGACGCGGACCACCCGCGTTCCCCACACGTCGGTGGCTTCGTCGAGCACCTGGCGTAGTTGCGTATTGATCATGTCGCGCGAGGTCAGTGCTTCGTCGAGTTGGAGTTCGCCGACGATGTTCCTCAGGTTGGTCTGGGCCAGCTTGGTTGCGGCGAGGATGAAGTTGGCGACGTTGTACTTGAGCTTCACCGGGTCGGTCGCCTGGTAGTAGACGACGGCGTCAACGGTGACCACCACGTTGTCCTTGGTGATGACTTCCTGGGGCGGCACGTCGACAACTTGCTCGCGCATGTCCACCCGGCGGATTCGCTCGACAAACGGAACGATAAAGCGCAGTCCGGGATCGACCATGCGGTCGAAGCGGCCGAAGCGCTCCACCAGACCCTTCTCGAACTGGGTGACGATCTTGAGGGCGCGGGCGACGACGATCAGAAAGACGACGCCGACGACGATCAGGATGATTGCCAACTCACTCATGCGAACTCCTTGTTCAGTCGATCGGTTCGACCACGAGGCGGGTGCCCCGGACATCCACGACTTTGACCATGACACCTTCGGCGATCGGCCCGACATCGCTGGTCGCCCGCCACAGTTCGGATTCCATCTTCACCCGGCCTGTGCTGTGGGTGGGGTCGATGGCTTCAAGCACTTTCGCTTTCTGGCCGACGAATCGGTTCGACCCCACCGCATGTTGAACCTCGTCCCCGCGGTTGACGAACCGACGCAGCACGATCAGTGCCGCCACCGAGACGACGAGAAAGACCGACAGCTGGACGATCTCGCCGCCATCGACATACGCCACCACCGCAGCGGCGGCAGCGCCGACGGCAAACGGGAGCATGAAGAACCCAGCCGTGAAGATTTCGGCAACCCCGAGGAACGCAGCGGCGCCGATCCAGAACCAAAGCCACGCTTCGTTGCTCATG
>JBBTKD010000140.1:0-2190 GCA_038059105.1 Actinomycetota bacterium
CCGGGGGTGTACCCCGGATCCGGGTTCCGGCGCCCGCGGCGGTCACGGTTTGCGGTTCGCGCCGCGACCTACCAACCTACGTCGGCCAATCCCTCCCTTCGAAAAGGTTTCCATGGGTTCTCTGATCAAGAAGCGGCGCAAGAAGATGAGCAAGCACAAGTACCGCAAGCGCTTGCGCGCCAATCGTCACAAGAAGAAGTAACTTCCCGGGGGTGGCCGGTCCGCTCCAATCTCAAAGCCACCTCTTCGATATCCCCGGGGATGTCGCCTACCTGAACTGTGCGTACATGCCGCCGCTGCCGCGGACGGTGCGAGATGCCGGTCGTCGGTTCCTGGACGACAGCACGCCCTGGGGGATCACCCCGAGGGACTTCTTCGAGCCGGGTGACCGATTGCGTATCGCTGTCGCCGAACTCATCGGCGGTGATGCCGATGGAGTCGCCTTCGTCCCTTCGGTGTCGTACGGCATCGGTGTGGCTGCCCGCAACCTCACCGTTGGGCCCGGTCGCACCGTCGTGATGCTCGACGAGGAGTTCCCCTCCGACGTGTACCCGTTCCGGGCGAAGCTGGCTGCAGAGGGTGGCGAGTTCGTTGTAGTACCGCGACCGCGCGACGCAACCTGGACTCAGGGCATTGTGGACGCCATCGACGAGCGCACGGCGGTAGTCATCGCTCCGAATTGCCACTGGACCGACGGCACTGCTGTCGATCTCCTTGCGGTTGGCCAGGCGGCGCGAGCCGTTGGTGCCGCGCTGGTGATCGATGTCTCACAATCGCTCGGCGCGTACCCGCTGAACGTGCGCGAGATCCGCCCGGACTTCATGGTGTCCGTGGGCTACAAGTGGCAGATGGGTCCCTACGCCTTCGGCTACCTCTGGGCATCAGAGCAGCACCGCTCCGGATCCGGGATCGAGTCGACATGGACCGGCCGCAAAGGCTCCGATGACTTCAACCGTCTCGTCGACTACACCGACGAGTTGCGCGAGGGCGCCCGCCGTTTCGATGCTGGCGAGTGGAGCAACTTCATGCTGCTCCCGATGGCGGCAGCGGCGATCGACCTGATCTCGGGATGGGGGCCGGCCCGCGTCTCGACCTCACTCGCGGTGCTCACCGCCAGGGTGGAAGAAGGTGCGCGTCGCCTCGGCCTGGATCCGGTGCCTGCTGCCCACCGCCTTCCGCACATGCTCGGCGTGCGGTTTCCGAAGGGCGAACCTCCTGGCCTACGGGAACGGCTTGCCGCGGAGAGAGTGTTCGTGAGCCTGCGTGCCAACGCGGTGCGGGTCGCACCTCATCTCTACAACGACGCCAGCGACGTCGATCGCCTGTTGAACGTCCTCGAGAGCGTGCTGTGAGAGCAGCCAGTGGACCGTCAACCGTCGACCGTCCGACACGAACCGGCAACCGGTAACCGGTGACGAGACGTGAAGCGGCCGAACCCCTACATCCCCTTGAACACTCTTACGGGTAACCGGCAACGGGTAACCAGACGCGACCCGGCTGAACTCTCTAACGCCCCTTGAGAAAGTCCTCTATCTCCGTGATCATCTGCGCCGACCGGGTTGGGTCGATCATGGATGCGGCATCGCCGTCACGCTCCAGTCGGCGGACGTATCCGACGAACTCCTCGTTCTCGGCCATCGCCTCATCGACGCGGGTTTCGAAGTCGGTGGCCATGCTTTCCAGTTCCTCAAGGTCGAGATCGACCTCGAGGATGCGACGGGCGGTTCTGAGCAACTCGAACATCGCCTTCGGGTTGGGGTTGGCGGCCAGGTAGTGCGGTGTCGCCGCCCACAGGCTGATTGCCGGGATGCCGACTTCGCGGCATGCCTCGAGCATTACCCCGACGATTCCGGTGGGCCCCTGATAGCGAGAGGTAAGCAACCCGTGCCTTTCGACCATGGCGGGATCAGTAGCAACCCCGATGATCGGCACGGGCAGCGTGTGGGCCACCTGGCCAATGAAGGCCCCCACCGTCACCACCATCTCGACGTCCGCTTCGACGAGCAGACCGGCGACAGTGCGGGTGTAGGTCTTCCAGCGCAGGTTGGGTTCCTCCCCGGTCACGACCACGAGGTCGTGGGCGCCAGCGGGCACAGCGAACGCGCTTGTCACCGGCCACGTGAGTCTGCGGGTTCCGCCCTCATCGACCTCGACGTGTGGTCGACGCACCTGAAAGTCGTAAAACTCCTC
>JBBTKD010000140.1:2290-4730 GCA_038059105.1 Actinomycetota bacterium
ACCTCGAAACCGAGCCTGGCGTAGACCGCGGTGGCGTTGGTGTGGGACGACTCGTCGACGTCGAGAGCAGCCAATTCGATGCCGGCGGTGACCCCTGCCTCCATCGTCCGCACTACGAGATGCGAAGCGAGTCCACCACGCCGGTGGGCGCGTCGCGTTCCCACTCGGGCGATGTACACCTCGGCGCGGCCCTTCCGCGTGGTGTCGTCGTTCGATACCTCGGCAAGGCAAAACGACACCACGTCGTCGCCGCTCATCGCCACGAACGACAGACTGGGTCGGAAGTTCTCCGAGTCGCGGTAGGCGGCTGTCCATGCCTCCTGGTTGATCGGCATGCTTCCCCAGTGGTCAGCGAATGACTCGTTGTTGACCGAGCGTACGAGTGAATCCACGTCAGCCGACCAGTTCTGAACCCGGATTCCATCCGGAAGCGTCGGAGCAGCGGGAAGTCCTGCGAGTGGGCGGCGCATCACGGCAAACGAGCGAGCCTCGAAGAATCCTGCGTCCTCGATCTCCCTCCGCAGCGAAGTGCGGTGCTCCTCGACCCCCATGCGAATGATCCGATCGCGATCGGGGTTGGCTGTCACCAGTTTCTGACGCGCCCTCGCTTCGCCCCATGAGATGAGGAAAGGACGCAGGTTTGTGAAGGGGGGAGCAGCATGGGCCCAGATGAACACCCGGGATCCCTCGTCACTGATGTGGGCCCATACTCCGGCTTCGGCCCGTACCTCACCGGCGGTATCGAAAGCCACCAGGCTGTCGAGTGCCGGGTCGAAGTCAGGCTGATTGGCGATCCACCGGAAGCTGTCGGCGCCATCGACGTGTTCGAGGCGTTCGGCCTCGTGCACGCGTTCCATATGCCGTACCAGTGCGTCCGTGTCCTCGCTCGTCCACGGTCGCCAGGTGAGGGTGTTCTCGGGAGGTTTCGGAAGCAGAGACACGAGTCTCCCTAGGGTGTCGGGATGGTCTGGCGGGTCGTCGGGAAGGGCATTGTTGTCGCCGCTCTGCTGGTTGGGGCAGTGATCGGGTTCTGGGTAGGCGTCGTGCAGGTCTTCTTCGGCGGTGGTTGGTGGTCGCTTTTCGGCCTCGTAGTCTTCGTGGCCTCGTTTCGCGTGGTCATCCTGGCTTTCGACATGATGTGGGGGCGACCTCCGATCTTCTCCAAGCGCCCGTGGGAGCGGCCCTGGGAGCAGTGACCTGCGGTGCTCGGTTCGCTCCGCTGCGCGGCGTTTCCTATGTTGGGCGGGTTGTGAGTCTTTCCGAGTCCCCACCTCAGCCTGCAGCCTTAAAGCCAGATACGTCACTCCGATCCGGGGGAGTGTTTGCTGTCGCCGCCGGCCACACGGTGCACGACACATATGTGGGGTTCGTACCGGTGTTGCTCCCAACCTTCGTGGAGCGCTTTGCCCTCAGCAACACGCGGGCCGGTTCACTCGCCGCGCTGACCCAGCTCCCCTCGATACTCCAACCAGTCTTCGGCCACCTCGCCGATCGGCTCGCACTGCGCTGGGTGGTGACCCTGGCTCCAGCGGTGACCGCCACGCTGATGAGCCTCGTGGGATGGGCGCCGGGTTACGTCGGTCTCGCTGTATTGCTCCTGTTCGTCGGGATCTCCAGCGCAGCCTTCCACGCCGTCGGATCGGCGACGGCGGGTCGCCTGTCGGCTCGGCATCTCGGGAAGGGCCTCAGCGTGTGGATGGTCGGCGGCGAGTTGGGATCGACCCTCGGACCCATCCTGGCGGCGGGTGCCTTGACGGTGCTCAGTCTGAAGGGTTTCTCGCTGCTGATGATCCTGGGCTGGGCAGCATCGCTCGTCCTCTACGTGCGGCTGCGCCGCGCCCGCGTGCGCGCAACGGTGAGCGCCGACCGGCCGGACCTCCGTCATTCCCTCGGGAAGATGCGACCGATGCTGCTGCTCATGGGTGGGCTCGTGATCTTGCGAGCGATGTCCGTGAGTGCCCCGTGGGTGTTTACTCCGATTCTTCTGAAGCACGAAGGGAGCAGCGGCCTCGTTGCCGCGGCTGGCGTCACCCTCTTCCAGGCGTCAGGAATGCTGGGAACGCTGGGTGCCGGATGGCTCGGCGACCGGGTAGGGCGTCGCAAGGTTCTTCTGTTCGGTGCGATCGTGGGGCCAGCGAGCCTCCTGGTCTTCACCGCGCTGGACGGGTGGATCCGGTTCCCGTTTCTGGGGTTGGCCGGTGCCGCCACGGTCTCGATGCATCCGGTGTGCATGGCGATGGTTCAGGAGACCTTCCCTGAGAGCAGGGGACTTGCCAACGCCCTCTACCTCTCGACGGTGTTCGTCGTCAGTTCGGGTGCGGCCGTTGCCGTCGGTGCGCTCAGCGACGGCATCGGTCTGCACTCAGCGTTCGTGGTGAGCGCTCTCATAACCCTGCTGAGCATTCCCCTGATCCTCATGTTGCCGGGGAGTCGGAAGCGC
>JBBTKD010000141.1:0-9704 GCA_038059105.1 Actinomycetota bacterium
CGGCGACCTTCCGCAATGGGCAATGGTCGGTCGCCTGCGGCGACCTCCCGCAATGGGCAATAACGCGACCAAGGTTCACGCGAGGTTATTGCCTATTGCTCATTGCCCATTGCTTCCCTAGCGCGATGAACGTCCACCAGCACCGCGAACTCAACGCGCGCTTGCCACCACCTCGTGCAGCGCAGAAGCAATTCCCGGTGTCGCCGCCGTGAACGCACGGTGGTCGGCGGGACCATTGAACCCGCGCACCGTGCCACCCGCTTCGCGGACCAGCAGGAAGCCGGCGGCCACGTCCCACGGTGACAGGTTGAACTCCCAGTGCCCGTCGAACCTGCCGCATGCCACCCACGCCAGGTCGAGCGCGGCAGAACCGTTGCGGCGAATTCCCTGGGTTACCTTGAGGACGGCGGTGAAGGGTCGGGTGTACTCGGCGGCACGGGTCTGGTGGTCGTAGGAGAAGCCGGTGGATACGAGCGCCCGGCGAAGCTCGGTGCATTTCGACACGGTGATTGGCGCCTCGTTGAGAGTCGCTCCCGCACCGCGAACTGCGACGAACTCCTCGCCGCGGAAAGCATCGCGCACCACTCCGATCACCACGCCGTCGGCGTCCTCGAGCGCAATCGACACCGCTACCTGCGGAACGCCATGGAGAAAGTTGACGGTGCCGTCCAGCGGATCGACGACCCACCGCCGACCCGAGGTGGAGGTGGCGGCTGCACCCTCCTCGGCAAGGAGCCCATCGGCAGGACGGTGTTCTGCGATGAGTGCCGCGATCGCAGCCTCAGCCTCGCGGTCTGCCACGGTCACAGGATCGACCGTACCTTTGTAGTCCGCTCCATCGATGCGATCACGCCATCCCACGATGATCTCCGCAGCAGCAAGGGCTGCGGTGCGAGCGAGAGCGAGGTCGTCCATGTCGTGAGAGGGTAGGGAGGGTTCAGGGCGCCTCCGCGCGATGGTGGATAGCAGATGTCAGATGGCAGAACGCGAGGGTCTGCCTGCTCTCTGCCATCCGCCCAGTGGCGACCAGTTTCTGACCCACAGTGAGCATTCACCGACCCCCACTACCCTCGCCGTCCTATGCGTCAGATCGGTACGGTGCTGCTCTCCGCGTTGCTCATGTGGATGTCGTTCCCTCCGCTCGACTGGGGATTCATCATCTTCATCGCACCGGCACCATTCCTGTGGGCGCTGCGACGGGCGGAGACAGCGAGGGAGGCGGGCTGGCTCGGCTTTCTCTTCGGGTTCGTGTTCTTCGGCTCGATGCTCTCGTGGATCTTTGTGCTCGGCGGGATCGCCTGGTTCCCACTCACGATCATGATGGCGCTGTACGCCACACTCTATGGACTCGCCATGTACCTCGCCCGAACCTGGTCGGTGTGGCGGTGGTGGGTGATGGCGATGGGAATGTGGGCACTCTGGGACTGGCTCCGCGCCAGCTGGCCGCTCGGAGGATTCCCATGGGGTGCGGTCGGATTCCCGATCGGCACGATGTCGTGGCCCAGGGGTTCGGCGCAATGGATCGGGGCATCTGGCTGGGGTGTGGTCGTGATCGGGGTCGCCGCCGGGATCGTCCTCATGTTCGACGACGAGCACGATCGCAGACCGGTCGAACTCGCCGGAGGCGTGGTCATCCTGCTGACGCTGCTCGGGGCCCTCTACGCCCCGAACGCCGACGGGCCGTCGGTGCGCGCCGCCATCGTTCAAGGCAACTCTCCTTGCCCACGAGTCCACTGCGAGAACGAGAAGGTGCGGATCTACTCGTCGCACATGGCGATCACCTCGTCGATCACACCCGGAACCATCGATCTCGTGGTGTGGGGGGAGGACTCGTTCGGTGGCGAGTTCAACCCGACCTACAGCAAGGACACCCGCGACGGCATGGCCTCGCAGGCGGTTCGGATCGGCGCGACCTTGATCGCCGGTGGTACCCGTCCTGGAGTCGAGGGCACGTTCGACAACTACAACGTCGTGTTCGCCCCGAACGGAGTGATCATCGGCGAGTACAAGAAACGCCATCCGGTTCCCTTCGGCGAGTACGTCCCCTTTCGCCGGATTCTCGAATTCGTGCCGCAACTCGACCAGGTGCCGAACGACATGAACCGCGGCACCGGCCCCGTGGTCTTCCCGATCACGGTGAGTCAGGGCAGCGGGTTGTTCGGTTCGGTGATCTCATTCGAAGCGGCGTTCGCCCGCACCATCCGCAGCGAGGTACAGGCCGGTGCGCAACTGATCGTCGTCAACACCAACGAGGGTTCCTACGGTCGCGGTTCGGCGTCGGATCAGTTGATCGGCATGGTGCGGATGCTCGCCCCGGCGCTGGGAGTCGACGTCGTTCACGCCGCAGTGACCGGTCGCTCTGCGATCATTCGCGCCGACGGGTCGGTCGCTCGCAGGACCGGCATGTTTACTACCGACATGCTCCAGGGCACGGTGAACTTGCAGACCTCGCGGCGCACGGTGTACGCCATTGCGGGCGATTGGCTCCAGGTACTCGCGGTCCTCGGGGCGATCGGTGTCGGCATCAACTCATTCGGCGGCGTCTCGCGAGACTTCCGGATCAGGGCGAGGCATAGGAGGTAGGGGGAGCGGGTGGCGATTCAGCCGCCTCGCGTCTCGTTACCCGTTGCCGGTTACCCGTTCGGGAACTTCTGTGTTCGCAAACGGGAAACGGGAAACGGGAAACGGGAAACGGCTCCCGTAGCATGCACCCGTGACCACCCCACATCGCGACGCCATCGAAAACCTCTCCCGGGAGGATCGCACCTTCCCGCCGTCCGCGGCGTTCGTCGCCGCCGCGACCGCCGGCCCCGGGATCTACCAAGAGGCCGAGGCGGATTGGATCGCTTTCTGGGCGAAGCAGGCGAGGGAGCGCGTCACCTGGTTCCGTGCCCCGACGAAAGCACTTGACGATTCTAAGGCACCGTTCTTCACGTGGTTCTCCGACGGCGTGTTGAACATCTCCTACAACTGCCTCGATCGGCATCTCGCTGACGGCGGTGACAAGGTGGCGTATCACTGGGAAGGCGAGCCAGGCGATACCCGCACGATCACCTACAGCGAGTTGCACGCCGAGGTCTGCCGATTGGCCAACGCTCTTGCCGATCTCGGAGTCGGCAAGGGTGACCGCGTTGCCATCTACATGGGGATGGTCCCTGAGCTACCCGTGGCGATGCTGGCGTGTGCCCGCATCGGTGCCGTTCACTCAGTGGTGTTCGGTGGCTTCTCGAGCGAGGCGCTGTCCGACCGGATTCAGGATGCCGCGGCCAAGGTGATCGTCACCCAGGACGGTGCGTGGCGTCGGGGATCGGTGGTTCCTCTCAAGGGGGCCGCCGATGTTGCTGCCGATCGTTGCCCGACGATCGAACACGTCGTGGTTGTGAGGCGGTGCGACAACAAGGTGACGATGAATCCCGGTCGCGACCACTGGTATCACGACTTGGTCGCAACGGCCTCTGCCGAGCGCGCGCCCGAGCAGCTCGATGCCGAGGATCCGCTGTACATCCTCTACACCTCGGGGACCACCGCAAAGCCGAAGGGGATCGTCCACACCCAGGGCGGCTATCTCACCCAGATCACGACCAGCCACGCACTCGTGTTCGACATCAAGCCCGACGACGTGTATTGGTGCGCCGCCGACATCGGCTGGGTCACCGGACACTCCTACATCGTTTACGCCCCGCTTGCCAACCACACGACAGGGATCATCTACGAGGGTGCCCCCGACACGCCGGACAAGGATCGGTTGTGGTCGATCGTGGAGCGCTACGGCGTGACGATCTTGTACACCGCACCGACCGCGATCCGGGCCTTCATGAAGTGGGGCGACGAGTTCCCGGCGAAGCACGACCTTTCGTCATTACGCCTGCTGGGTTCGGTGGGCGAGCCGATCAATCCGGAAGCGTGGATCTGGTACCACACTCAGATCGGCGGAGAGCATTGCCCGATCGTCGACACGTGGTGGCAGACCGAGACCGGCGCGATCATGATCACGCCGCTACCCGGAGCGATCTCGACGAAGCCGGGTTCGGCCACCTTCCCCTTCCCTGGTATCGGCGCCGACGTGTATGACGAGGAGGGAAAGTCCGTGCCGTTCGGCGGTGGTGGTTACCTGGTGCTCACACGACCGTGGCCAGCGATGCTGCGCACGATCTATGGCGACCCCGACCGCTACGTGTCCACCTACTGGACGCGCTACCCAGGGATCTACTTTGCAGGTGACGGGTGCAAGCGCGACGACGAGGGCTACTTCTGGCTGCTCGGACGGGTCGACGACGTGATGAACGTCTCCGGACACCGGCTTTCCACGACGGAGATCGAGTCGGCGCTGGTGGCGCATCCCGCCGTTGCCGAAGCCGCCGTCGTCGGCCGAGCCGATGTCCTCACCGGCGAGGCGATCGCCGCATTTGTGACCCTGCGCGCCGGTATCCGTGGTGACGAGGCTCTGATCCAGGAGTTGCGCGACTTCGTCTCCGAGAAGATCAGCCCGATTGCCCGGCCGAAGTCGATCGTGTTCACTGACGACCTGCCCAAGACTCGCTCGGGCAAGATCATGCGCCGGCTGCTCAAGGACATCTCCGAGCAGCGACAATTGGGCGACGTGACCACTCTGGCGAACGCCGACGTGGTGATTGCGATTGCCGCCATGGCCCAGGGAGCGAAGGACGAGGAATAGGCACCAGGCTCCAGGTGGCAGGAACGGAACATTTCCCTCCTCTCAGGCGTTTCTATTGCCGAAGCCCTTTGTAGGAGTTTGAGAGTGCAGGACACCTTGAGAGCCACGTCGGCTGGTCGCGCCCGCCGTCGGCCCAAGACGTACGGCGAAGAGCGGGTGTGTGCCGACCAGAGTTGCCAGACCCGTCTCAGCCGGTACAACCGCGAGACCTTCTGCTTCAGCCACGCTCCGGCGCGGCACCGGCGAATGCGCGGTGAGTTCACCGTCGAGTACGCCGCCAAGCACTTGTAGGACGCGTTCGGCGTGATCTCGCGATATTGAGGGGCTTGGTCAGTCTCTAGGCATCAGGCATCAGCCAGAGAAGATGGTGACTGGTGACTGGCGACCGGCGACTATCTCCTGATCCGTGTCCCGTCAGGCTCGCCACCCATGCCCCTCGAGGGGCGTCGACCTCGTGATGACGCCGAGGGCGACCCGTCGCATTGCACTTCGACCACTCGGCGTCACCGCGAGTTGTAGAATGATGGGGACAGGTAGGTGCGAGACATGGGGGCGGCGCGGTCAAGAGCGGCGCGTGGTCTGGGGCGGCCTGTAGGTCGTCCTGAAACCCTTCGGATTGCGGGTCAACCACTTCGGCGGAGTCTGGCCCTGGTGGCCGCGGGCCTCTTGGTGCTCGCGCCGGGACTCGCACCTGGCGCCTTGGCCCAGGAAGACGAGACTCGGGTCATCACCGACGCGGTTGGCGATGGCGGGGCTCTGCCGGACTGTGAGCCAGCAGGCGGCGCCAACTCTGCCGTGGACATCATCCAAGTCGAGGTCTCCGACGTGGCTGGCACTCGCACCGTTCTGATCCGGACCGACGGTGACCTGGGCGCCGCGATTGCGGCTGAGCCCGACGTTCGTGTCGAGGTGTGGGTCACAGGCGACGGCGGGGTGACGTTGATCCGGTTCCGGCATGGAGTTCAGGCCGGCGAGCCTCTGGATGACGTTATCGACGAGGAGGGACTCCCCGTCGGCGAGGTTCCCGCCTCCATCGAGGCGGGTCCCGCGGGTGAGGTCATCTTCGAGTTCCCGATCGAACGCCTCGAGGCTCTTGCACTCTCGGGAGATCAAGCACACTTCGGGACGGTCGTGGTGGGTGGTGCCCACTGCGACAAGCTGGGCATGCGTCGCGTTGGCGGCCTGATTAGCCTGCTTGAGCCATTTCGACCCCTCGAAGCGGCGGTGACCACGACCGCGGTGACCACGACCGCGGTGACCACGACCGCGGTGACGAGCGCCGTCTCGACGCCGGAACCCGCGGACGAAAGCCCAGGAGGCAGCGGAGTTTCCCCGGCACTCCTGGTACTGATCGCCGTAGCCGTCTTGGGCTTGTTGGCCCTTCTTCGTTCGAGATCTCAGGGCGCCTCCATCTTCCACCGGGTGTCGCGGGCGCGCTGCGACGAGTTGCAGGACGAGTGCGCTCGGTTGCGTAGGCTTGCGGAGGACGCGGACAAGGCTGCGCAAAGTGCCGCTGCGGAGGCGGAGGCCGCCGACGATCGCTTTCGCGATGCCCGTCGCCGGTTCATCGACCAGAGGGACGCCTCCCGCGACATCGCCGACGCTGCGGCCGATTCCGCGGCCGATGCGGCTGCGGAAGGCACCGATGAGAGTAACTGGGTCGAGGGGGACGCCGGACGAATCACCCAGGGCGACCTCGAACTGATGGAGCGGGCGTCTCGGGAGGCCCAGGAGAGGTATGAGGATGGGGGCACCGCTGAGGCTCTCGAGGCCGAGTGGAGCCGCACTCGTGAGGAGCGACTCGCCGAAGCCAAACGCCAGCGTGATGCTCGGGCAAAAGAGGCGGCCGACCAGGCGGCAAAGCAAACCGCAGCCGCCAGGGCCGCCCAGCGCGAAGCCGAAGCGGCTATGGATGCCGCCGAGACTGCGGCGGCGGCGGCCCACCAGGCCAAGCGGGATGCCGCCGCCGCGCGGGACCGCGCTCGGGCCGCCGCAGACAAGGCTTGTCGGGCGGCTACGGAGTGTTTTGACCGTCTCGGCGACGACAGCAGCAGCCACCCGGCGCCGGCCACCCCCGCTGACGTCGACTTCGGGGCATGACGGGCGCCCTCAGGGACGAATCCGTGTCCCGTCAGTCCCCGCCAAGGCCCCCTCAAGGGCGTCGACGCTCGTAATCACGCCGGTGCGCCCCGTTGCCTGTGCATACGAGATGCACGACTCGATCTTGGGACCCATGGATCCGGGAGGGAACTCACCGGCATCGAGGAGCGCTTGGGCTTCGTCGACGGAGAGGTCGGGTAGCGGCATTTCGTCTGGCTTCCCAAACGAGCGTGCCACATGACCCACTTCGGTAAAGATCACGAAGCCGCGGGCGTCGATGGTTCGCGCCGCCAGTGACGCGGTGCGGTCCTTGTCGATCACTCCCTCGACTCCGACGAGGTCGCCGTTGCGGCGCGCCACCGGGATGCCGCCGCCGCCTCCGGTGATGACGATCCGTCCTGATGCTGCAAGCGCACGCACTGCTCCGATCTCGACGATCTCCTGCGGAGGAGGCGACGGCACCACCCGACGTACTCCCTTGCCGGGCACGTCGACCATCTTCCATCCGCGTTCACGGGCGAGCGTGGCACCGACATCGGGCCAGTAGAAAGGTCCCACCGGCTTGGTGGGGCTCTTCATCGAAGAGTGTCCGGAGTCGACCACCACCTGGGTGACCACCGTTACCACTTCGAGATCCCGTCCCTCAGCAGCGAGTGCATTGCGCAGCGCACGGCCGAGGAGATATCCGATGCTGCCCTGTGTGTCGGCGACGAGCACGTCGAGCGAAGAGGGCGGAACCTCGGCGGAACCTGCCTCGCTCCGCAACAGGGCGTTGCCCACCTGTGGTCCGTTGCCGTGTACGAGCACCAGTCCGGTATCTGCCGGCATCAACCGGAGCACCGCGTGAGCGAATGCCGCTGCGTTGCGCTCTGATGCCGCCGGGTCGCCGGAATCGGGGAGCAACGCGTTGCCACCAAATGCGATCACCGGGGGACCGCCCCGGTCCTCCCAGAACGCCCCCACCATCAACGCTGCTCGTATGCCGTGAGCGCGGCGTCGATGACGTCGATGCCCTGATCGAGTTCGGCGAGCGTCACACTCAACGGCGGAATGAAACGGATCACGTTGGCGTACGGTCCGCAGTCCAGGATCAGCAGGCGGTGGTCACGGGCGTGGCCAGCAAGGAAGGTGTACGCGTCGGGGTCGGGCTCGGTGCCCCCCTTGATGAGCTCGATACCGATCATCAGTCCGTAGCCGCGGATGTCACCGATCGTCGGATGCTTCTTCTTCATCTCGTGGAACCGCGTAAAGGCATGCTTCGAGAGGGCCGGAACTCCGGGAAGCAACCCGGCAAGCACGTCGACGGTGGCTGCCGCTGCCGCGCACGCAACCGGGTTGCCGCCGAAGGTGGTGCCGTGCGAACCCGGCGCCCACTGCGACATCAGATCGTCGCGTGACGCCACTGCTGAGAGCGGAAGTCCGTTGGCGATGGCCTTGCCGAGGACGAGCACGTCGGGCTCGATGCCGTAGTGCTCGGAGGCGAACCACTTGCCGGTGCGTCCGAAGCCGGTCTGGATCTCGTCGAACACGAGCAGGATGCCGTGCTCCGTGCAGATGTCACGCAAGCGCTTCATGAAACGCACGGGAGCGGGGTAGTAGCCACCCTCGCCCTGCACGGGTTCGATCAAGAACGCCGCGATCTCGTGCGGGCTGATTTCGTGCTTCAGCATCAGGTCGAGTTCCATGAGTGCGTGGTCCGTGGCCTGCTCTTCGGTCATACCCCACCGAAACGGATGGGGAAACGGAGTGACGAAGGTCGAGGGGAGCAGCGGGTGATAGCCCTCGCGGTACTTCGCCTTCGAGGTGGTGTAGGTCACCGAACCCATCGTGCGGCCGTGAAACCCGCCGCGGAAGGTGACGATGCCCTGGCGGCCGGTCACCTTGCGGGCCATCTTCATCGACGCCTCGACGGCCTCGGCGCCGGAGTTCATGAAGAACAGACGGTCGATGGTTGGCGGCGTCACCGAGAGCACCTTTTCGGCCGCGGTGACCAGCGAGTCGTAGCGGAAGGCTCCACCGGCGTGCCACACCTTGTCGAGTTGATCCTTGGCGGCGGCGACGATCGCCGGATGGTTGTGACCGGCGTTGACCACCGAGATCCCGCAGGCGAAATCGAGATACCGCTCACCCTCGACGTCGGTGACCCAGGCTCCTTCGGCCGACACCACTTCGATGTCGGAATCCCAAGTGATGACGGGTGCGTAGACCTTCTTGTGACGTTCAACGAGGCTGCTGCTCATAAAGGACTCCCTGTTCGGTGCGGGCGCGGTTCAGTCGTGGGAAGAAGGGCCGGCTACGGCGCGGCGAACAACTGGCCCCGAGCGGTCCGGGGGGTCATCTGCATGGTTGAATAATGCCACGCCCGGGGCGGTTTGAACCGGGTCAACGGGCTGGCGGCGACGGGAGGTGACGGTTATGCCCTCATTTGATGTTGTTTCCCAAGTGGATGTGCAGGAAGTCCGCAATGCCATCGATCAAGCCAGTCGCGAGGTCGGTACCCGTTATGACTTCAAGGACACCGGGACCAAGCTGGAGTTGGGGGCAGACGACATCACCGTCGAGTCGTCCACCGAGGATCGCCTCAAGGCCGCCGTCGAGGTTCTCAAGGAGAAGCTGATCCGACGCAAGGTCTCGTTGCGATCGGTGTCATGGGGCAACCCACAGCAGGTCGGCGGGGGCCGTTACCGGTCGGTCCACGGACTGAACCAGGGGATCGATGCCGATTCGGCGCGCCAATTGGCCAAGCACATTCGCGAGTCCGGTCTGAAGGTGCAGGCTTCGATCAACGGCGACGTGGTGCGCGTGAACGGCAAGAAGCGCGATGACCTCCAGGACGTGATCGAGTCGTTGCGCACCCTCGACTACAAGCTGCCGTTGCAGTACATCAATTTCAGGGAGTAGCTGAGGCGTTCCCCGGCACTGACGAGGG
>JBBTKD010000141.1:9804-14211 GCA_038059105.1 Actinomycetota bacterium
TTGCAGTACATCAATTTCAGGGAGTAGCTGAGGCGTTCCCCGGCACTGACGAGGGATCCGGGCAGTGGGATGTAGGCGATGTGAGCCCCCTTGAGTCCTCTCGGCGCACTCGTTTACCGCTTACAGCCGGTTGATTTTTGATTACCTACCGGGATTAACCGATAAAGTCTCTTGAGCTTACCGGTTATAGCCGATACTGTGTGTACATGGCAAGAGATAGTGAACACGCCCGACGTCAACTAGACAGCCGTTTCGAACGGCTTAGGCCCATTGCTGACGCACCGCACCCGCAGAAAGGTTGGATCCGAGCGATCCGTGACGCCTTGGGCATGACCACCTCTGAGCTGGCAGATCGTCTCGGCCTGAGCCAGAGCACCATCTCCGACCTTGAAACCAGCGAACTGCATGACACCATCAGGCTTGGAAGCTTGCGGCGCGCCGCCGGAGCGCTGGATTGCGACCTCGTGTATTTCCTACTCCCGCACACAAGTCTGGACGAGGCTGTGAGGCGACAGGCAAGACGCAAAGCCGCACAGCACCTCGACCCCGTAGCTCATCACAGCCGGCTTGAAGACCAGGCGGTGACCAGCGAAGAGGCCGACGCGCAACTCAACGAGCTCGTTAGCCAATTCATCGATCGCAGAGGCCTCTGGACTGAGCGAGACTCTCGGCGTTGATCGACCCACTGGTCCCGTTTGGAGACGGTCACACCGAGCTGTCCGAGGAAGACCGGCGAGGACTCATCCCGACGTATATCGCGACTCGGGGTGAGCTGTTCGACGCCGAGCAGCGCAACATCGCAAAGGCATTGCTGCGCCGACCGCCGACATTGCTGACACTCCTCGACGACATGTACCTCCGGGATCTGCACAAGGCGATGTTTGCCCAGGTGTGGGAGTGGGCCGGTCGATACCGGGTCCGAGAGACGAACATGGGGATCGAACCCGGCAGCATATCGGCGTCGATCCGCATACTCGTTGAGGATGCAAGAGTATGGGTTGAGTTCTCCACATACGACCCTGACGAAATCTCCCTCCGGTTTCACCACCGCCTGGTCGCGATCCATCCCTTCCCGAACGGCAACGGCCGCCACGGGCGAATTGCCTCCGACTACCTCGTCCGGTCGCTTGGTGGCAGACCATTTAGCTGGGGAAGTGGGCTTTCTGTCGACACTGCCGGATTGCGAACCGCATACCGTCAGGCCCTGGAGCATGCTGATGACGGCGAGATCGCTGACCTTCTTGTCTTCGCTCGGATGTGACGCGACCCCCCGGGGTCTCGGAGAATTGGGATTACAGCAGCAGTGCGCTCCCAGCCTTCACACATGGTGCTTGTTGGTCCCCAATACTTCCCGACTATGACACACTCACCTCAACGAAGACCAACCTCGGGAATCGGAGCGCACGATGACCATAAACGGCGCACGCGACAGCGTTGCGAATGAGGACGCCTCCGACCCCAAGTTGACCTCGGATCAGCAGCGTCTTCAGGATGGCAAGGATGCCGAGAAGCGCCGCCTTGCCGAGCACGACGAAGCTGAGGTGCGTCGCAAGACCGATCACGACGCTGCTGAGAAGCGTCGTAAGGATGAGCACGAGACCAATCGCAAAGGCTGAGGGTCACCCGCCTCGCAGCACCTCGAGCGCTTCATTCGATTCCATCCCCGCGTGAATCTCGGGCAGGTACAGCATCTCGATGAGCAACTCGTCGATTTCCGAGTACGCACCCGTATCGGTCCACCCCTGATAGAACATGCTGTCTTCATAGGTGTACGAGTCGCTCATGAGTCCCAGTGACTGCGTGAGCTCCTCCCGGATGAGGTGGCTTCGTTCGGCTTGGGTGACACCCGTCGTTGTGATGAGAACTCGCGCTTGGGTGAAGTTGCCGCCGCCGTCCCAGAACATGTAGAAGAAGCCCATGTTCACCGGCACGTAGCCGGGTTCGATGGAGGCAAACTCACTTTCCGGCGCAAAGTAGAGATCGACGTTCTGGCCCGACGCGACGACCTCGACCTCGATCGTGTCGATGAGCTCGTTGAGATCCCCAACCACGTCAGTGAGGGTGGCGAGATCATCGCTCGTGGGCGATCCATGGACGGCAATGCGGACCTCTTGCGGCCACTTGCGGATCACCCGGGTTGCCCCGCCGAACTCGGTACCGAACGCCACTTCGGTGAAATACGCAAGCACCTCCTCCGGGTAACCCTGGGTCGTCGTCGTCGTGGTGGTCGTCGGCACAGTCGTAGTCGCTGGCAACGTGGTCGTGGTGATGACCGTTGTTGTGACGGTCGTGGTAGGAAAGAGGGGTGTGTTCGACGATGAGTCGCCGCAAGCGGCCAGCGAGAGCGCCGTTGCGGTGACGAGGATGGCGGTCTTGAGCGTTCGCGTTGTCACCGCGGCACCGTAATGGTTTCCTGACGACACTTCGACATTCTCATGTCATGAACCGAACCCTGATAGTCATGGTCGTCGTGACGGCGGCATGCAGCACCGGATCTGCCTCGTCGACGAGACCCGCCGTCTTCCTGGCGCAGGCCTTTCACCACAGCACCGAGCACCGCGGTCAGATCGGCACGATCCTCACCCGCTGGGTCTTCCCGTTCCAGACCTCAGCAGCTGGGAGTGGGGGAGAACCGCCGGGCGGATGCGGCGGGTCTAGAGCCTCACTACGGAGTAGGGCGCGGCTCTCTCACGCTCTCCAGACCGCACGGAAATGACCCGTATGGATTCGGGAGTCTCGAACGATTACTCAGCGACACACGACCAAGGGACGGACATTGACTGAAGACAACGTCGAACTGTTCATTTCAGAACTCCGCAGCGAAGCCGACGCAGCCCACTTCGCTCACGTCACCGAACCGGCGATCGCTCGAGCATCCCGACCATCGCTGATGGACCGGCTCCGAGCTCGGGCGGTTGCGGTTGCAGCCGGAGTGGTATTGACGGTTGGGGGATTCGGTGGAGCCGCGTATGCCGCCAATGGGGCGGCTCCGGGCGACACGTTCTACGGTCTCGACCGCGCACTTGAAGCCGTTGGGATCGGTAACGGCGGTAGTGCTGAGCGCCTGGCGGAGGTGAAGGAACTGGTCGATCATGGCCAGACCGCTGGTGGACTTGAGCATGCAGCAGACATCGTTGAGGGAGATGTCGGCGCCCAGGCGGCTCTTCTCGCCGCTGCCGAGCGAATCGGGGCTCTCGATGAAGTCGAGGCTCACGAGGGCGTGGCCGCTCTCCTGACATACCTTTCCGAGAGTGTGGGTTCGGTCGACGGGCCGACCGTGGCCGAGTTGGCACGGGCGATCAATGGCCAACACGGTGAAGACGGCGAAGAGGGCGAAGACGGTGACGACGGCGATGATGATGACGCCGAAGACGGCGAAGGGCCGCCAGAGGGTGTGACTCCTGGTGGACCGCCTGACGGGTCTGGGCCCCCCGATCATGGTGGACCCCCTGTCACCACCCCGTAACGAGGCATCGCCTCTCGCCCGCCCCATCCGATGGGCGGGCGAGAGCGCGTCGCCGTCAGGCAGAATCAACCCAAAGATGTCGCCCATTGCGGATAGCTCGGAGTTCGAGACGCGCCTGGAACGGGCCAAAGCGGGTGAGGATGCCGCTTGGCGATGGCTGTTTGGACGTATCTCTGGCCGGATCGTTGCCTTCTTGTACACACGGGGCGCGGCTGACCCCGAGGACGTAGCTGGCGACACGTTTCTCGATGTCGTGAAGTCGATCCACCGCTTCCGCGGAGGCGAACGAGACTTCGTCTCCTGGTCGCTCACGATCGCCCATCGCCGCTTGGTCGACTCGCGACGCCGGTCGTCGTATCGGCACGAGATTGCCACAGATCCCGTAGGCCTCGAACAGGCTCACCCTGGGACTGTCGAGGAGTCGGCTCTCGGGCTGGCCGATGCCACCAGGGCGCGGCGGCTCTTTGACCAACTGACTCCAGATCAGGCGGATGTTCTCGCGTTGCGCATCTATGGCGAACTCACCCTTCCTGAGATAGCGCGTCAACTCGCCAAGCCATTGACCGCGGTGACCTCCTTGCAATTTCGAGGATTGGAGCGGTTGCGTCGGCTGCTGGCGGAGTCCGGATGATGGGTCGTCCTCGCGGCGATGCCTCCAGGAGGAACCACTTGGTGGCGTCGCACCGAATGACATACACTCGGCCAGCACTGGATCGGGAGTGGTGTGACAAGGAGTTTTGAACGAGGCGATCTTGACTGATCGCGGTCGTACTTCACCCCGAGACGTTTCGACCCCCGCCTTGGGGGTCTTTTCTTTGGGCGGGATCGCCCGATGACACTTCGACTGCCTGGCCTGATCGACGTGCACACCCACATGCGTGATCCCGGCCAGACCCACAAGGAGGACTGGTCGACCGGCACGGCAGCGGCATTGGCAGGCG
>JBBTKD010000142.1:0-6613 GCA_038059105.1 Actinomycetota bacterium
GCCACTCGGCCTCTGTGGATCGGAGCGGGGTGCGGGACCCTCGGGACGTTTGATAAGGCGCCTGGCGGCAGCGCACCCGTCTCTTTGGCATCGCAGCTCACGGCGGTGGGCGCGCGCTGCGGGAGTTCCTGGAGGAGCATCAACTCGGCGACAAGTCGTCACCCAACTCCGCCCCCGCCGCCCGTCCTGCTGCCATACCTTCGTCCGACACCTAGGACGACCTTCAAGAGCGCTGGCCTGGGCGTCCTCGCCGGAGCGGTGGTCTGACTCGAGAGAACGCGAGCCAGATCCTGCCCTGACACCTCATTCGCGCTGGTCTCGTGCGACGCGAGCGGCGGAACCCGTCACACCAGCTCTCCAGAGTGTGCGGCACAAAGTCCCGGTGCGGGACCAGCGAGACCTCCTCGCGTGCGATGATGGAGACTGATGGTGCTGCATGTGGACGTCAACCCGATCCTCCTTGACTGGGCACGGAGACGGTCGAGGATCGACGATGGCGTGTTCGCTGACCGGTTTCCGAGCTTCGAGCGTTGGGTCAGCGGCACCTCGACCCCGACGCTGAAGCAACTCGAATCCTTCGCCCGGCGCACTCACACGCCACTCGGTTTCCTGTTTCTGGATGAGCCCCCAGTGGAGTCCGTGCCGATACCTGACTTCCGAACGATTGCCGGCGAGTCGATGGAGCATCCCTCGGCTGACCTCCTCGACACGGTGTACGTGTGTCAGTCTCGGCAGGAGTGGTATCGAGATCACCAGCTGAGGACTGGCGAGGCCCCCTTGGACTTCGTCGCGTCGATCTCCCTCGGGACGCCGGCTGACGATGGCGCGCAGGACTTGCGGACTCACTTGGGATGGACTGCTGACGTCCGAAGTCGCCTCGGCTCTTGGGACGCGGCCGTGACCGGATTGAGAGAACGCGCGGAAGCATTGGGACTTCTCGTGATGATCAGCGGGATTGTGGGATCCAACACCCACCGGAAACTCAATCCCCGCGAATTCCGGGGGTTCGCCCTGGTCGATAGGTACGCACCTGTGGTCTTCGTAAATGGGGCCGACAGCAAGGCCGCGCAGGTGTTCACGCTCGCCCACGAACTGGCACATGTGTGGCTCGGCGCAGCAGGGCTTGACGACCTTGACCCTCGGTCGGAGCAGAGGTACGGAGAGGAGCGCTGGTGTAACCAGGTGGCTGCCGAGTTGCTGGTGCCCATGGATGAGTTCCGCGTTGTCTTTGCTCCAAGCCAGGATCTGAGGGCCCAGTTGCAGCCGCTGGCGGAGCGTTTCCGAGTCAGCGCCCAGGTGATCATCGGGCGTGTGAGGGAAGCCGGTCATCTCACATGGGACGAGTTCGTGGTGGAGCTCCGAGTCGAGCAGGAGCGAATTGTCGACATGGGTGCTCCACGTGGCGGGGGTGGGAACTTCTACTACACCAAGCCCGTTCAGGTTGGGAAGCGTTTCGCTCGGGAACTCATTTCGAGCACCCTCTCGGGTTGGACCTCCTATTCCGAGGCCTTCCGGCTGCTCGGGGTGCAGAAGACCTCGACTTTCGAAGGGCTTGCCGAGCAGCTGGGGATCCGGTAGTGGCCTATCTGCTCGACGCGAATGTCTTCATCAGTGCGAAGAACGCGTATTACGCGTTTGACCTCTGCCCCGCCTTTTGGGAGTGGTTGGAGCGAGCTCACGGCCGCGGGTCGGTCTTGAGCGTCGATGCGGTATACAACGAGCTCGTGGGTCTTCGCGACGAGCTGACCGAGTGGGCGAGAGGTCACCGGGCCATGTTCATTCCCCCGTCACCCGCGGACCTCCCGTTCGTGGCCCGGGTTAACCGGTGGGCCATCGACTCATCGGACTACGACGCGGCAGCAAAGGCCGAGTTCGCTTCCAAAGCCGACTCGTTCCTGGTCGCCCAGGCCATGGCGGGAGTGCACACGGTTGTTACCCACGAAAGAGTGAGCGATGGTCGCAAGACCATCAAGATCCCTAATGCGGCCATCGCCAACGGCGTGACCGTCGTGAACCCATTCGTGATGCTTCGCTCCGAAGGGGCGAGATTCGTTCTTCCCTAATGCCACCGGGTCGTCGATTCGGTCGGTGCGGTCGCGGCTCGCACGCGAGCGTGGTGGGCGCCGACTTCGAGCCGCTAGCGCGAGCGTTGCGAACTCGACAACGTTTGTGGGCCCGGGAGGACTTGAACCTTTCCGGTTCTCGACCGAGACGCAGCACGGCCGCAGCGGGGTCCCGCTCTTCGGAGGAGGTCGGGGACGGGGGCCCGCGGCCGGGCGGAAGCACGGTGGGCGCTGAGGGATTCGAACCCCCGACTTCTTCCTTGTAAGGGAAGCGCTCTAACCAACTGAGCTAAGCGCCCTCGATGCCGACTGGGCCGGAACTATAAGGTGCCGGTCCGCCTCAGACGGAGAGAGGGATTCTCCTCGGCCCACGACCCAGTTGAACGTCGTCCCGGTTGCCGCCGGGGGCACGACGCAGCGGTGCCCCTACGCGGATCGGCTCCGTGTTCAGAGAGGCCGATAGTCTTTCCTCGCCCACTGCCAAGGAGCGCGATGGCCGATCTCACATATTTGTCCGGGTTCGGTAACCACCATGCGTCCGAGGCCACCCCCGGAGCACTTCCCGTCGGGCAGAACAACCCGCAGAAGCCCCCACTCGGCCTGTACACCGAGCAATTGAGCGGCACGGCGTTCACCGCCCCTCGCGGAGAGAATCGCCGCACCTGGATGTACCGGATGCGGCCGTCGGTGCTCCATGTCCACGACCTACGCCCCGTCGATGCGGGCTTGGTCCGCACCGCCCCGTGCCGCGAGTCCGATCCGCCAATCGGTCAGTTGCGCTGGGATCCGATCCCCACTGATGAAGGTCTCACCTGGCTCACCGGCCTCCGCACGATCGCCACAAACGGGGATGCCCATTCCCAATACGGCATGGCGGCGCACGTGTATCTCGCTGATACATCGATGACCGACACCTATTTCTACGACGCCGATGGAGAACTGCTCGTGGTGCCGCAGCAAGGTCGGCTGCGCATGGCGACCGAGTGCGGCATTCTCGACGTCGCACCCGGCGAGATCTGTGTGATTCCCCGCGGCATGAAGTTCAGGGTCGAACTCCTCGATGGACCCTCACGCGGCTATGTGTGCGAGAACTACGGCTCGTACTTCACCCTCCCGGAACGGGGACCGGTGGGTGCCAATGGATTGGCGAATGAGCGCGACTTTCTCACGCCGACCGCGGCATTCGAGGAGACCGAGACGGACTGCACGCTATTCGTGAAATTCGACGGCAGGTTGTTTGCCGCGGATCTCGATCACTCCCCGCTCGATGTCGTCGCCTGGCACGGCAATCATCTGCCCTACAAGTACGACCTCAGCCGGTACAACACGATGGGTTCGATCTCGTTCGACCATCCCGACCCGTCCATCTTCACGGTGCTCACGGCTGCATCCGACCGACCGGGAACCGCCAACGTGGACTTCGTGATCTTCCCCGATCGGTGGCTCGTTGCCGAGCACACCTTCCGGCCTCCCTACTACCACATGAACATCATGAGCGAGTTCATGGGTCTGATTCACGGCGTGTATGACGCCAAGTTGGAGGGATTCAGTGCGGGTGGCTTCAGCCTGCACAACGCCTATTGGCCGCACGGTCCGGACAATGACGCGTGGGAGGCGGCGACGAAGCACGACCTGAGTCCACAGAAGTTGGCGGGAACACTCGCCTTCATGTTCGAGACCCGGTACCCGCTGATCCCAACCGGGTACGCCTCCACGCTGCCCGCACTCCAAGAGGACTACCAAGAGGTCTGGTCGAGTCTGCGCCGACACTTCGGCAGATAACGACCGACACCTACCGGGCGTTGGCGAGTGGATCGTCCACGGGATGGATGCCGTCGAAGGTGAGCGAGCCAGGATCGATGCCCACCCGCAAGGGCAACCAGATCACGAATGACGAACCCGTCGCTGGCGACGAGGTCAAGGTGACGGTGCCACCCACCGACTCGGCAACCTGGCGAACGATCGACAACCCGATCCCCGACCGCGGCTCGGCGCGAACCCGGCTCGTGTCCTTGCCCCAGTTGCGCTGGAAGACGTTGCGATGATCCCCCTCGGCAATGCCAGGGCCCTCATCGCGCACACCGATCCAAGCCCAATCGTCTCGGGATCCCGCCCCGCAGACGACTGTGGATCCACCGGGCGCGAGACGCACCGCGTTGCCTGCGAGATTGGCAACGGCCGACCGCAGGGCCTCACGATCGACGCGCAGTGCCGGACCGCTCGTCCCGACGCGCATCAGTTGGATGTCGCGCCGCCCGGCGGGCACCTGGAAGTCCTCGACGATTTCCTGGGCCAATGCCCCTAGCTGGACGACGGTCTGGCCACCCGTGGGCAACTCGCGCCTGGCGAACCGCATCAGTCCATCGACAGTGAGCGTTGTCCGGTCGAGTGACCGGCGCACCAGGGCTGCGGTGGCGCGCAATTCGGCGATACCAGCACGATCGTCGCTGAGCACTACGTCCAGACTCGTTGCCATGGTCGCCAACGGGTTCCGCAACTCGTGGGAGATGTCCTGGATGAATCGGCGTTGGTCCTCGGCACCCTGTTCGACTCGATCGAGCATGGAATCGAATGCGTCGGCGAGATGCTTCAACTCGTCATCCGGACCGTCGAGCTTGATACGTCGGGAGAGATCCGACACTTCGATCTCCCTGGCCACCGCAGCAATGTGACCCACCGGTCGCAACACCCTCCCGGCAATGAACCACCCGGCAACGAGACTCGTCGGCACGAGGATGGCGAGCACCAGGAGGGACATCGATCGCAGCTCCTCGAGTGCGCGGTTGTTGGCGAGTTGCTCGATGGCATCGAGGGACTCGGCGTCCAGGAACACCGCCGCCCCTGGCTCACTCGAAATCCGGCGAATCAGCAGTTCGGCCGTGACCGGTTCCGCGCCAAGCGATCTCGAGAACGCAAAGTTGATCACCCCGACCACGAGCGCCGCGATCGAGAACACGACGACCGTGTACAGCACGGCCATGCGGAACCGGATCGACGAAACGAGGCGGGCTTCGGCCATCAGGCCACCAGGCGATACCCGCTGCCGACCACGGTCTCGATCGCATCGGGACAGCCAGCGTCGGAGAGCTTCTTCCGCAGTTTGGAGACGGTCACTCGCACGGTGTTGGTAAGGGGGTCGATGCTCTCGTCCCAGACGTGATCGAGCAATCGTTCGGCCGCAAGCACCTCGCCGGGATGGAGCATGAAGTAGCGGAGCAGGGCGAACTCGCGGGATGTGAGACCGAGGGCGCCTCCCTCGACGGCGGCGGTGCGTCTCCGTGAGTCGAGGCTGAGACGTCCGACCTGGAGCACCGAACCGGAGTTGATCGAGCGGCGACGGCTGAGGGCACGAAGCCGTGCAAGCAACTCGGCGAGAGCAAAGGGCTTCACCATGAAGTCGTCAGCACCGGAATCGAGGCCAGCGACCCGATCAGACAGTGGGTCGCGAGCCGTCAGCATGATCACCCGAGGGGGATCCGACTCATCGATCGGGTTGCCAGCGGCGCGAATGCTGCGACACACGTCGAGCCCATCCATGTCGGGCAGATTGAGATCGAGACAAACGATGTCGTACGGAGTGCCGGCAAGCTTGTCCAGCGCCTCTCGACCGTCGAAAGCCGTGTCGACCGCATAGCCGTCACGGCGAATCCCCTCGGCGAGTGCGCAGGCCAGATCGCGCTCGTCCTCGACGACAAGAACCCTCATCGTGTGCCTCCTGGTGCCGTCAGGGTAGATGGCGTTGGGATCAAGCGCCCGGGACGGGTAGGAGGGCGCCCTGGGGTACCTGTCGCTGCACCGCGGTGGCCTGAATGAGCCCGAGTTCGTCCGGGATCACGCTGGTGTTGTCACAGCCTCCATCCGTGCGGCTCTGATAGTTCACCCTGACCCGAAGGGGCCGCAACGCTTCGCCATCGACACTGACGGCGCACAGATCTGACCACCGCACCGCAACTCCCGGCTGCTCGCATCGGGCGAAGGCCTCGGTCCACACCACGGGTGCTGCCAGGTAGGCACCTTCGGTGTGCAGATCACGCACTCTGGTGTCGCGGCCGGATTCGAGATCCGTGATGGTGCCACGCCAGGAGTGCACGTTCGCAGGAGCATCCGGTGATGGTGCGACTCGCAAGAGATAACGGCGGCCGGGTTCCCAGCGAAAGTCGCGGGTGTTGGGATCGTTGCGGGCACTCGGAAGCGAGGATGCCGATCCCTTGAGCAGGCCACCGACGTCAGCTGGCGCATACCCACCCCAGTTCGCTGCTGTTGCTCCCGGAAAGCGGGGATTCCACTGCAGCCCGATATGGGCTCCTCCTCGCATCGTGCGCTCCTTGGCGAAGGTCACCTGCAGCGCCCAGAAGTAGAGCCTGCGCACTGTCGGCGGCTGCAGGATCTCAAGAACGGCCGACACCTCGATGAGCGGAACCTGGGACAACTCCCATGCGAGGTGCAACGACGAGGCGCCGTTGCCACTGCGCGGTTCGCCAACGGTGCGCTCACGGTTCGACGAGATGGACCGCAACCTGCGCAGCGCATTGATCACGGAGCGACCTGCT